>JAXDHK010000251.1:0-4383 GCA_034664545.1 Solirubrobacteraceae bacterium | reverse complement strand
GGAGACCCGGAAGCTCGGGTTGATCGTCCGGGCCCTCGACCTGCGCCGGCGGCGGGCGGAGACGTTCGCCCGGGGGGCGTACGCCCCGGTCGAGGCCGGGCCCGGCGTGTGCGCCTTCCTGCGGGGGAAGGACGTCCTCGTGGTCGTCCGGGTGCGGGCCGGCGCCGGGGGGGGCGAGGTCGAGGTCCCGGCCGGGAGGTGGCGCGACGTGCTCGGGGCCGGGGGGGTCGACGGCGGTGGAGACGGGGAGCCCGCCGGGGGCGAGCTCGACGGCGGCCGGGTCGCCGTCGAGTCGCTGGTCGCCGGGCCGTGGCCCGGGCTCGGGCTCTACGAGCGGATCTAGCCGCTGCGGTGGACTGGGCACGGGGTGCGTAGCCTCCCGGTGTGAGCAAGAGCGCAGATCCGGCGGGGCCCGGGGCGGCGGGCAAGCGGCTGGTCCTGCTGGCGGCGATCATGGGCACGTTCGTGGCGGGGCTCGACGCGACGGCGGTCAACGTGGCGCTCCCGGCGATCCAGCACGACCTCGGGGGTGGGCTGGCCGGGCAGCAGTGGGTCTCGAACGCGTACCTGCTCTCGCTGGGCTCCCTGATCCTGGTCGGGGGCTCGCTGGGCGACGTCTTCGGGGAGCGGCGGATCTTCGCGCTCGGGGTGGCCGGGTTCGGGGCGACGTCGCTGCTCTGCGCGGCGGCTCCGTCGATCGAGCTGATCGTCGCGGCGCGGGGGCTCCAGGGCATCTTCGGGGCGCTGCTGACCCCGAGCGCGCTCGCGGTGATCGTCAACGCCTTCCCCGCGGCCGAGCGGGGGGCGGCGATCGGATCGTGGACGGCGTGGTCGGGCATCGCGGCGGTGGTCGGACCGTTCGTCGGGGGGGCGCTGATCGACGCGGCGTCGTGGCGGTGGATCTTCGGGATCAACGTCCCGTTCGTGATCGGGACGCTGGTGCTCGTGCGGGTGGCGATCCCGGCCCGGGCGCCGGGGGGCGGCCACCGGAAGGTCGACGGGGCGGGGGCGGTGCTGTGCGCGGGGGGGCTGGCCGGACCGGTCTACGGCCTGATCCGCCAGCCGGCGGTGGGCTGGTCCTCGCCCGAGGTGGCCGGAGCCCTGGTGGCCGGCGCGGTCCTGCTCGGGGTCTTCTTCTGGCGGGAGGCCCGGACCGCCGACCCGATGCTCCCGCTGGGGCTCTTCCGGCGGCGGAACTTCGCGGTGGGGAACCTGGAGACGCTGTCGATGTACGGGGGGCTGTCGATCACCTTCTTCATGCTCGTCCTCTTCCTCCAGCAGGTGGCGGGGTTCGGGGCGCTCGAGGCCGGGCTGGCGACGCTGCCGTCGACCCTGGTGATGTTCGCGCTGTCCAAGCGCTTCGGGGGGCTGGCCGACCGGTTCGGACCGCGACGGTTCATGGGCGCCGGGCCCCTGATCGCGGCGGCCGGGCTGGCGTGGCTGGCGCGGATGCCGGCCCGGGTCGACTACGCCGTCGACGTGCTCCCCGGGCTCCTGGTCTTCTCGATCGGCTTGGCCATGACCGTGGCCCCGCTGACGGCGACGGTGCTGGCCGACGCCGACGAGTCGAATGCGGGCATCGCCTCGGGGATCAACAACGCCGTGGCGCGGGTGGCCGGCCTCCTGGCCATCGCGGCGACGGGGGCCGTGGTGGCGGGGACGTTCTCCAGCCAGATCGACGCGGGGCTGGCCGGGCGGTCCCTGAGCGCGGCGGGTCGGGCGGCGGTGGCGACCGCCCGCCACGAGACGCTGGCCCGGGCCGGGACGGCCGGACTCGGGCCGGGCGAGGCCCGGGTGGTGGCGGGGGCGGTCGAGGGAGCGTCGGTCCGGGCCTTCCATACGGGGATGGGGATCGCGGCCGGGCTCGTGGCCCTCGGGGGCCTGCTCGGGCTGGCCGGGATCGTCGACCCGCGCCGGCCGGTCGCGGCCGCGGGCTGCGCGGGCGGGCAGCTGGCCGGGGCGCCCACGGATGTCGGCGAGTGCTGGCGGGTGCCGGGGCCGGTCGGGGTGGGCGCGCCTACGCCGGCCGGGGCCGCGGCTGGGGTCGGGGCCGGGACCGGGACCGGGACCGGGACCGGGGCCGGGGCCGGGGCCGGGCGATGATGCGGGCGCCCGACCTGTCCGGCCGGGTCCTCGACGGGCGCTACGAGCTCGAGTCCCTGATCGGCGAGGGGGCGTTCGGGCGGGTCTACCGGGGCCGGGATCGGCGCCTGGACCGGGCGGTGGCGGTCAAGGTGATCAAGCCGTGGTGGGCGGAGGACCCGGTCTGGGTCGGGCGCTTCGAGCGGGAGGTCCAGCTCCTGGCCCGGGCGACGGACCCGGGGGTGGTGCAGATCTTCGACGTCGGGGAGGCCGAGGAGGGCCTGTACTACGTGGCCGAGCTCGTGGTCGGGGAGAGCCTGGCCGAGCGCCTGCGGCGGGGGCCGCTGTCCCGGGAGGCCGGGCTCGACATCGCCGAGCAGCTGGCCCGGGCGCTCGGGCGGGCCCACGCCCAGCGGGTCGTCCACCGGGACGTCAAGCCGGCGAACGTGCTCCTGCGCTCGGACGGACAGGTCAAGGTCGGCGACTTCGGGGTGGCCCGGCTGGCCGAGGCCGAGGGGGCGGGCGGCCCGGACACGGTGGTCGGAACGCCGCGGTACATGGCCCCGGAGCAGGCGGCGGGCCGGGGGGCGACGCCGGCGAGCGACGTCTACGCGGTGGGGGCCGTCCTCTACGAGATGCTGACCGGCCGGCCGCCGTTCCTCGAGCGCTCGGCGGCCGAGGTGGCCGGACGCCACGAGGGCGACGGGCCGCCGACCCTGGGCGGGGGGGTCCCGGGGATCCTGGTGGGGATCGTCGACCGGGCCCTGGCGCCGGACCCGGGGGGTCGCTACCGGGACGGATCGGCGATGGCCGAGGCGTTGCGGGAGGCCCGGGAGGTCCTGGCCGGGGAGCCGGGGGCGACCGAGGCGATGTGGACCGCGCCGACGGGGGCGACGAGCGCGAACGGCGGGGTCGCGGGCGGGCGGGGGCCGGACGAGGACATGCCGGGGCGACCGTCGGGTCCGGCCGGGACGCGGGTGGCGCCCGCGGGGCCGGCGCCGGGGCCGTCGACCCGGCGTGCGCCGGGGCGGGGCCGGATCGCGGCCGTGGCGATCGCGCTGGGGGTCGCGATCGCCGGCCTGGCGGCCGTGCTGCTCGGGGGTGGGGGGCGGACGGTGGTGCCGGAGCTGCTGGGCCTGCCGCGGGGCGGGGTCGTGGCGCGAGCCCAGCGGGAGCACGTCCGGCCGAGCTTCACCACGGCCTACTCGGTGTCGCGGGCCGGGATCGCGATCGCCCAGGATCCGGGGGCGGGGGCGAGCGTCGGCGACGGGGCGACGGTCCGGGTGGTGCTCAGCAAGGGGCCGCCGCCGGTGAGCGTCCCCGGAGTGCTGGGCCTCGGGATCTCGGCGGCCCGGTCGAGGCTCGGGGCGGTCGGCCTCCACACCCGGACGGCGCTGGTCCCGGGGGGCGGGCGGACGCCGGGCACGGTGGTGGGCCAGGCGCCGTCGACGGGGTCGCTGGCCGCGGCGGGGTCGACCGTCTCGTTGAGCGTGGCCCAGACGCCGCGGTGGCACCCGGTGACCGGGTTCGCCGGGACCGGGGACGCGAGCTCGGTGGCCTTCCGGATCCGGGGCGCCCGGTGGGAGGTGACGTACTCGATGGACTATCAGGGGACGTGCACCCTCCTGATCGTGTGCTTCGGGCCGAGCGCGACCGCCCGGTCGGTCACGACGAGCTCGACGGTCGGGACCTTCGACCTGTCGAAGGGCTCGGGCCACGCGCACGTGTTCGAGACCGGGCCCGGGGTGTACGTGGTCGGGGTCTCGGCCGGACACGACGCGGCCCGGTGGTCGATGCGGGTCCGCGACTACTACTGACTCACAGGTCCGCCGGGAGACTCGCGATCGGCTGGCTCGGAGGCTAGGATGCCCCCGTGTCTGTCGAACTGACCAGGGGGTGCCCGCCGTGAGGACCGTTGGTGTCTACATCTGGCCGAACATGACGATGCTCGACGTGTTCGGGCCCCAGCAGTTCCTGGGCTACGTGCCCGAGTTCGACGTGGTCACGGTGGCCAAGACGATGGATCCGGTGGTGACCGACACGAAGATCCGGGTCCTGCCCGACCACGACTTCACGACGTGCCCGCCGGTCGACATCCTGCTGGTGGGCGGGGGCATCGATCCGTCGGGCGAGATGCGCGACGAGGAGGTGATGGCCTGGTTTCGGAAGACGGGCGCGTCGGCCGAGTACGTGACGTCGGTGTGTACGGGAGCGCTCATCCTGGCCGAGGCCGGCCTGCTCGAGGGCTTCAGGGCGACGACCCACTGGGGGTTCCGGGAGCAGCTGGCGACCTACCCGGGG
>JAXDHK010000250.1:0-3592 GCA_034664545.1 Solirubrobacteraceae bacterium | reverse complement strand
TCGGGAGGGCGACGCTGTAGCCGCCGAGGAGCGCCCGGTCGCGGTAGATCCCGCGGACGGTCAGCTCGGTCTGCTTGCCCGACGGGGTGGTGACGACGAAGTGGCTGCCCACGTTGAGATCGGCCCGCACGGCGAGGTCGCGCTCGACGAGGGCCCCGTTGGGCCCGAGCAGGCCGAGGAGCGAGTCGTCGCCGTCGACCCAGTCGAACCGGTAGACGCTCCCGAGCGTCTGAGTGTCGATCCCGTTCGCGCTCTGGGTTCCCCCGACCTGGAGGCGGGAGTCCGAGCGCTTGAGGACCGAGACGGTCTCCACCCCCCGCACCCGGGCGACGGCCTTGGCGGCGGCCGGGGGAATCGGGGAGAAGCCGTCCTGGTTGGTGACGGCCAGGTCGCCGGCGAAGCTCCGGGCGACGACGTCGCGGATCGCGCTTCGGGCCTCGGCGGCGAAGATGGTCACGAACAGGACGAGGGCGAGGCCGATCATCAGGGCGGCGGCGGTGGCGGCGGTCCGCTGGGGGTTGCGGGCGGCGTTCTCCCAGGCCAGCCGGCCGGTCAGGGCCGTCCGCTGCTCGAGGGGCCACCCGGCGACCCGGGCGGCGAGCGGGACGATCCGGGGGGTGAGGACGGCGACGCCGACGGCGAGGGCCACGGCTCCGGCCGCGGTCGTCCCCACCGAGGCACTGTGGCTGAGGCCGTTGATGGTGAGGAGCACCCCGACGCCGGTGAGCACGAGCGCCAGCCAGGGGATCGCGGCCGTGAGGCGCGACTCGGTGAGCGGGACCCCTTCCCGCAGCGCGGCGAGCGGGGGGACCCGGGTGGCCCGAAGGGCGGGGATCAGCGAGCTGAGCAGGGTGACGCTCACGCCGACGGCGACGCACACGCCCACGGTCCGGAGCTCGAGCACCGGGCTGGTCGAAGGCAGGCGGACCCCGAGGGCGGCGAGGAGGGAGCTGATCGCCCCGGCCAGGCCGAAGCCGAGCAGGGTGGCCAGGAGGGACCCGCCGAGCCCGATGGCCAGGCCCTCGAGGAGCACCGAGACGAGGAGCTGGCGGCGGGAAGCCCCGAGGGTGCGCAGGAGGCCGAGCTCCCGGGTGCGCTGGGCGACGGTGATCGAGAAGGTGTTGAAGATGACGAAGGCCCCGACGAAGACGGCGATCAGGCCGAAGGCGAGGAGGGCCTCGGTCAGGAAGGAGAGCTCGTTGAAGATCCGGTCGGTGTCCTGGCGGGCCTGATCGGTGGCCGACCGGACGATCAGGCGGGGCCCGAGGAGGGGGGCGATCTGGGCGACCAGGGCCGGGGGCGTGACTCCCGGACGACCGGCGACGTCGACGAAGTCGACCTGGTCGGGCTTGAGGAAGAAGCGCTGGGCGGCGGCCAGGTCGAAGGCCAGGAGCGTCGTCCCGAGGTTGGTCGCCCCGCCGAAGCGCATGAACCCGACGATCTTGAACGGGCGGGCCGGGCGGAGGGTGGAGATCGTGATCCGCTGATTGCGGTGGTAGTGCTCGAGCTTGGCCGTCTCCTCGTCGACCAGGACCTCGTGCGGCTGGCGGGGCGGACGCCCGGAGACGATCTGGATCGCCTGGAACGGGGGGCCGACGAACGAGAAGGCCCGGGTCCCGCCGGCGCCGACCTGGACGGTCCCCCCCTTGGGATCGACGATCGAGGCCTGGTCGGAGATCTCGCCCTGGGCCCGCTCGACCCCGGGAAGCCGCTGGATCCGGCGGAGCACGGCCGCCGAGACGGTCGGGGCCTGGGTGGTCGAGTCGACGGGGGCCCGGCCCGAGACGACGACGTCGGCCCCCCGGGCGGCGTCGGTGACCGCCCGGGACACGGCGTGGTTGATCGTGTCGGTGAAGACCAGCGTCCCGGAGATGACGGTGACCCCGAGGAGCACGGCGGCGGCGGTGAGCGCCGAGCGCAGGCGGCGGGCGAGGATGCCGCGGAGCGTGATCTTGGTCATCGGGGGCCCGGCTCCCCGGGGACGGTGACCCTGGTCATCGCCGGCCGGGGACCTCGCGGTAGGAGGGCGGGTCGGGGTTGGGCTGGTCGTCGACGATCCGCCCGTCGGCGAGGCGCACGATCCGGTCGGCGTAGGCGGCGGCGAGGGGGTCGTGGGTGACGAGGACCACGGTCTGTCCGAACTCGTCGACCGCCCGGCGCAGGAGCAGGAGGACCTCGTCGCTCGAGACGGAGTCGAGGTTCCCGGTCGGCTCGTCGGCGAAGACGACGCTCGGCCGGGCGACGAGGGCCCGGGCAATCGCGACCCGCTGCTGCTGGCCGCCGGAGAGCTCGGCCGGGCGGTGGTCGCGCCGGTCGGAGAGGTCGACGGCCCGGAGGAGCGACTCCAACCAGGCCGGGTCGGGAGTCTCGCCGGCGAGGCGGAGGGGAAGGGCGATGTTCTCCTCGGCGTCGAGGGTGGCCATGA
Organism: Solirubrobacteraceae bacterium; assembly: GCA_034664545.1. Lineage (GTDB taxonomy): Bacteria > Actinomycetota > Thermoleophilia > Solirubrobacterales > Solirubrobacteraceae > Palsa-513. The sequence goes on along the minus strand of JAXDHK010000250.1, from coordinate 1,167 downwards.
GGTTGAACGCCTGGAAGACGAAGCCGACCTGCTGGCGGCGGAGCTCGGTCAGCTCGGCGTCGCCGAGCTCGGCCAGGTCGACGCCGGCGATCTCGACGCTTCCCCCGGTCGGGACGTCGAGCCCGGCGAGGAGGTGCATCAGGGTCGACTTGCCCGATCCCGACGGCCCCATGATCGCGTTGAAGCTGGCCTTCTCGAAGGTGATGTTGACCCCCCGCAGGGCCTCGACGGCAGCCGGGCCGTCGCCGAAGCGCTTGAGCAGGTTCCGAGCGGCGAGGGCCGGGGCCTCGGGGACGACGTACGGGCGAACCACCGGGGAGACGGCCGGCTGCCAGCCCTCGTCGTCCTCGGCCCGGGCCGGGACCGGCTTCCCCCGGAGCCGAAGCTGGAGGTGCCAGACCGGCCGGAGAAGCCGGCGGATCAGCCGGAACGGGAGGCCGAGGATCCGGAGGAGTCGGCCCCGGAGGGTGGTCGGCCGGGTCGGCGCGGGCGACGGATCGCCGCCCCGGCCGCGGATCCGGTCCCGCCAGCGGCGGCGCGGCTTATCCTGGGCGCCGTCCTGGCGCCTGACCCAGACCCTCCATCTGAACTTCATCAGCCGGGCAGCCTAGTACGGGGCGGGCAGGCGGGCGGCCGCGGACGCCCAGGCGCTAGCATCGGCGCCGCGCGGCGAGATAGCTCAGTTGGTAGAGCACACGACTGAAAATCGTGGTGTCCCCGGTTCGAGTCCGGGTCTCGCCATCGGGGGAGGCCCCTGCAATCGACGGGCTTCAGCCCGCCCAGGTAGCGCTTCGCGACCTTCGTCCAGGCGCTTGTCGGAGCCCGCAACCCGTTAGTGGCCCAATGATGCGGTGATCCGCGTTCATGCCTGTGGCGCGGACTTGCGCCCGCCCGTGGGTACGAGGCCGTCGAGCCGGTGCGGGACGACCGAGATGTACCTCCGCCCGGGGCGATCCGGCGGGGTGCATCGGGAGCGGCGAAGGCCCCCGCGCCACGAAATCCTCCCTGGCCGCCGCTCCGGCGGGCACGGCGATCCCGTCCTGTCCGGTCCGGTCCGGTCGGCTGGCTTCGCGGCCGGACCGTCAAGGTGGTCGACGACATCTCGACCCGACCCGGGCTCGTTGGACCTCGCGGAACCCAGCGTGCCGGCTAAGGGAGGTTCCGCAG
>JAXDHK010000249.1:0-8473 GCA_034664545.1 Solirubrobacteraceae bacterium | reverse complement strand
CGGGCGAGCAGCCGCATCCCGGCCGCCCGGCCCTCGAGGGAGAGGGTGACCCGGGCGTCGTGGCCGTAGTACTCGATCGCCTCGACCCGGGCGGTGAGGAGGCCCTGGCACTCGCCCTCCCCGCAGAGGCAGACCTCCTCCGGGCGGATCAGGACCAGCCCGCGCTCCTGCGCGCCGGCCGGCTGGCGGGTGGTCAGGCGCAGGACGCCGAGGTCGGTCTCGGCGTGGGTCCCGTTCAGCCGGGCCGGCAGGAGGTTGGCGTCGCCGAGGAAGCGGGCGATGTCCGAGTCGACCGGGGCCCGGTAGATCCGCTGGGGGGCCCCGGACTGGGCGATCCGCCCGCCGACCAGGATCGCCACCTCGTCGGCCAGGGACAGGGCCTCGTCCTGGTCGTGGGTGACGAGCACCGAGGTCGCCCCGACCGCGGCCAGGGCCGCCTTGACCTCGGCCCGGGTGGTGGCCCGGAGCTCGGGGTCGAGCGCGGCGAACGGCTCGTCGAGGAGGACGATCGCCGGGTCGATGGCCAGGGCCCGGGCCAGGGCCACCCGCTGCTGCTGGCCGCCCGAGAGCTCGTGGGGCCGGCGGCGCTCGAGGCCGCCGAGGCCGACGAGCTCGAGCAGCTCACCGATCCACGCGGTTCCCCGGCGCGACCGCGGGAGCCCGAAGGCGACGTTGGCGGCGACGCTCAGATGGGGGAAGAGGGCGCCCTCCTGGGGGACGTAGCCGACCCGCCGGTGCTCGGGCGCCGCCCGGCGCGACCCGTCGTCGACGACGTTCCCGCCGAGGCTGACCGTCCCCCGGTCGGCGCCCTCGAAGCCGGCCAGGACCCGGAGGAGCGTCGTCTTGCCCGAGCCCGACGCCCCGAGCACGGCGACGAAGGACCCGGTCGGAACCTCGAGCGAGAGCCCGGTGAGGACCGGATGGTCGCCGTAGGCCTTGTGGAGGTCCTCGACCTGGATCGCGTTCATGTTGCGAGGGTATCGAGCCGGCGAATGAGGAAATACGTCGCCGGGGCGCAGATGCCGACCATCAGCGCCGCGTACGGGGCCGCCGCCCCGAAGGCCAGGCTCGTCTGGTAGTTCCAGAACTGGGTGGCCAGGGTCTCCGACCCGGTCGGGCGCAGGAGGAGGGTCGCGGTCAGCTCGGTCGCGGCCGAGAGGAAGACGAGGGCGGCCGCCGCCCCGAGGCCGGGGGCGATCAGCGGGAGGGTGACCCGGCGGAAGGCGCCGAGCGGGCGCAGGCCGAGGGTCCGGGCGACCTCCTCGAGGCGGGGCGGGACCTGGACGAGCGTCCCCCGGATGGCGACCAGGGCGAGGGGGAGGAAGAGGATCGCGTAGGCGACGACCAGGAGCGTCTGGGTCTGGTAGAGGGGGTGGACGAGGCGGATGCTGAACGAGATGAGGGCCAGGGCGATGACGATCCCCGGGAGCGCCCGGGCCAGGTAGGCGCTCCGCTCGAGCAGCATCGAGACCCTCGACCGGTGGCGGACGGCGAGCACGGCCACGGGCAGGGCGATCAGCGCCGTCAGCAGGGCGGCCGCGGCCGACAGGGCGAAGGTGGTCCCGGCGGCCCCGAGGATCGACGCCGACGGGAGCGTCGTCGAGCCGCCGTGGATGAGCCAGTAGACGAGCGTGGCGACCGGGACGCCGAGGGCCAGGGCGACGAGGAGGCCGACGCCGGCGACGGCGACCGGGGTCGCCCGGCCGAGGTCGAGCGGCCGCCGGGCCCGGGCGGCCCCCGAGCCGATCCGGGCGTACCGGGTCCGGCCGATCAGCCCGAGCTCGCCGGCGAGGAAGACGACGCTCAGGACGACGACGACCAGGGAGAGGAGGGCGGCGCTCGCCCCGTCGAAGCCCAGCTGGTACTCGGCGAAGATCTCGGTGGCGAAGGTCGGGAAGCGGAGCGTCGCGAAGGCCCCGTACTCGGCCAGGAGGTGCAGGGCGATGATCAGCCCGCCGCCGAGGATGGCCACCCGCAGCTGGGGGAGGGTCACCCGCCAGAACGTCCGCCACGGGCCGAGGCCGAGGCTCCGGGCCGCCTCCTCGAGCGCCGGGTCGCTCCCCCGGAGCGCCGCCGCGGCCGGGAGGTAGATGAACGGGTAGTAGGAGAGCGTCGTCACCAGCAGGGCCCCCCGGAACCCCTGGAAGCGGGTCGCGTCGAGCGAGACCCAGCTGAAGCTGTTGACGAACTCGGGGACCCCGAGCGGGAGGACGAGGAGCATCGTCCAGATCCGCCGGCCGGGGAGGCTCGTCCGCTCGACGCACCAGGCCGCGGCCACCCCGAGCACCATGCACAGGAGGGTGACCGCCACGAGCAGGGTGAGCGTGTTGGTCAGCAGGGAGGCGACCCGCGGGCGGATGAGGAGGTCGACCGCGGCCCCCCAGCTGATCGTCCGGGCCTCGATGACGACGAAGACGAGCGGGAGCAGCGTGAGCGCGGCCGTCCCGACGGCGGCCAGGACGAGGCCGCGGGGCGGGGAGCCGCGGCGCAGGCGCGGGGGGACCGGGAGGGGGCTGGTGCTCGACGCCGTGGCCACGCGCGGGGAGGCTACGGGGTTCCCATCAGATCAGCCCGACCTGCTGGAGGAGCATCAGCGAAGCCCGGCCGTCGCCGAGGTCGTCGATGCCGACGGCGGGGGGGCGCAGCTCGGAGAAGGGCCGGAGCGGCTTGGCCGTGGTCACACCCGACCCGAGCGGGTACTCGTAGCTCTCGCTCCGGGCGATGATCTCCTGGGCCGGGGGGCTGACCAGGTAGGCGAGGAACCGCTGGGCGGCGGCGGCGTGGTGGCTCGACTTGAGCACCGCGGCCCCCGAGACGTCGACCAACGCCCCGGGGTCGGCGGGGGCGAAGTAGTGGAGCGCCGAGCGGACCTTGGCCGCCCCGACCTCGTCCCGGAGGCGGTACCAGTAGTAGTGGTCGATCAGTCCGGCGGCGACGTCGCCCCGGTTGACCGCGGCGACCAGGGTCTCGTTGTCGTCGTAGACCTTGCCGTTGCTCTTGAGGCCGTCGAGCCAGCTCTTCGCGGCCGCCTGGCCCCGGAGCTTGACGAGGGCGGCGATCAGGGGCTGGAAGTCGGTCTCGGTCGGGGCGAAGCCGATCCTGCCCTTCCAGGCCGGGCCGGCCAGGTCGGTCAGGCTGGCCGGGAGGGCGGCGGTCGTGACCTTTCCCGTGTTGTAGACGAGCACCGCCGAGCGGGCCGAGACGCCGACCCAGTCCCGGCGGGGCGAGTCGTAGCGGGTCGGGACCTTGGCGAGGGTGGTCGGGTCGGTCGGGGCGAGCAGGCCCTGGTGGCTGAGCACGGTGAGGGCCGGGGGGTTCTCGGCGTAGAACACGTCGGCCGGGGACTCGCCCCCCTCGTGGAGGATCTGATTGGCCAGGGCGGCCTCGTCGCTGGAGCGGAGGTTGACCGAGATGCCGGTGCGGGCCCTGAAGTCGTTGGTCAGGGTCGTCGCCGTCTGCTGGTGCTGGCCGCTGTAGACGGTGATCGAGCCGGCCCCGGCCCCCCCGGTCGAGCTCGAGGAGCCGCCGCAGCCGGCGAGGACGGCGGCGAGGACGGCGGCGGCGAGGACGCCGGCGAGGACGACGGCGGCGGCGGGAATCCTGCGACGGTGCCTGGGGTTCATGACGCGACTTCCCTCCCTCTCCGGTCCGGTAAGGCAACCCTAATTAGGGGAACCTAACACAGCAGCGATCGGCGGGTCGCCGGTGCGCGAGGGGGTCAGCGGAGCTGGATGTGGTCGGCCTCGGCGGGGCCCGGGAAGGGCCGGGTCAGGCCGTACTGGTTGAGCGTGGCCTCGGGCACGCCCTCGACGCCGGGGGTGTCGGACGCCTCGCCGCGGGTGTGGGGGTCGTTGGCGAAGCCGCCGACCTCGACCGAGTGCTGGGGCGTCCGGTAGCCGGAGATCCCGATCAGGTGGAGCTGGAGCGCCTGGCCGAGGGTGTTCAGCCGGGCGGCCAGGGTCGGGGTGTTGCCGACGCTGTAGTTGGTGCCCGGGGCCTGGAAGAAGCCGTAGAGGCCGGTCGCCCCGGAGAACGGGGCCAGGGCGCCGGCGCCCGAGAGCCCGGGGGCCGGGGCGTTGGCCACGCTCCGCTGGATCGAGGCGAGCCGGGTCTCGAGGTCGACCCGGCGGGCGTGGAGCGAGCTCAGCTCCGAGGCCTTGGCCGCCCGGGCCCGGGCGTAGACGAGCTGGCGGTCGAGGACGGCGAGGCGCAGCCGGGCCGCCTCGTCGCGCTGGAGGAGGACCGCCCGGGTCGTCTGGCTCTGGCGGGCCTCGAGCTGGGTGAGGGCGACGGTCTGGGCGGCGACGGCCCCCCGGTCGCGCTTGACGCGGGCGGTGACCATGGCGTTGTGGTGGGCGATCAGCTTGAGGTAGTCCATCCGCTCGAGCAGATCGCTGAAGCCCTGGGCCTCGAGGACGACGGTGGTGACGTCCGGCGCAGGGGTCTCGTAGGAGGCGACGAGCTGGGTGCGGAGGATGTCCTGGTCGCGGGCGAACTGGAGCTTCAGGGAGGTCAGGCGCGACCGGTCGGCCCGGAGGCGCCCCTGCGTGGCGGCGAGCTGGACCTGCTCGAAGTCGAGGCTGGTCTGGATCGCGTCGAGCCGGGCCTGGAGGTCGCTGAGGCGCCCGTCGAAGGCGTGGGCCTTGCTCGTGTCGCGCTGGATCGCCGCCCGGAGCGCCTGCTCGTGCGAGCTGGCCGAGTCGATCCGCTGCTGGAGGGCGCCGGGGGAGACGGCTCCGGCCGGGCCGACTCCGAGCCCGAGGCCGGCGACGAGCGCGACGAGCCAGAGCCCGCGGACGGGCCGCTGGGAGACGCTTCGGCGGCCGGGGCGGCCGGAGCGGCCGGGCCGGTCGGGGCGCGGGGGGAGCGGGTGGCGGGGGGTCATCTGGGGTGACGGGCGCGGAGCGGGAGCGGGTGGGTGGCGGCGGGCGATGGGCGGGGTGGGCGCGAGCCAGCGTAGGGTCCGCGACGGGGCGGATCCGGACCGGGCGCCAACCTAACACGGGCCCTGCGGGGGCAGGCGCAGGCGGGATTGCATGCAGCGGGACTTGCAGCGGAAGGAAGCCGGGGCCCGGCCGCGACGAGCGCCGGCCGGAGGAACCGGGGGCGCGCCGCGACGAGCGGCACCGGAGGCGGCCGGGGCCCCCTGTCGGGACGCCGGCCGTCCGCGCCCGGGGGGTTCGGGGGCGCCGGGTGGGGGTAGGACGCGGGCGTGGCGCAGAGCCTCAACCTCGGCGACCTCGCGGTCGCCAGCCCGGCCTTCGGCCACCACGAGCCGATCCCGGGACGGCACGCCGGCGACGGGGAGGACGTCGCCCCGGCGCTCGAGTGGTCGGGGGCACCGGAGGGGACGAGGTCCTTCGCCGTCGTCGTCCACGATCCGGACGCTCCGCTGGTCGACGGCTTCACCCACTGGGTGGCCTACGGGATCCCCGGGGAGGCGACCGGCCTTCCCGAGGGCGGGGGGGACGCGCTCGCCGGAACCAACTCCTTCGGCAACCGGGGCTACAACGGCCCGGCGCCCCCGCCCGGCCATGGCCGCCACCACTACTACTTCTGGGTCTACGCGCTCGACGAGGACGTCGGCCTCGAACCGGGGCTCGACCGCAGGACGGTGCTCGATCGGATCGAGGATCACGTGATCGAGCAGGCCCGCCTCGTCGGCACCTACGTCAACGGCGGGTGATCCCGCGACTTTTCGGGGATGGCCGGGTTCAGGGGTCATCGTGAAGCGCGCGCTCATCATCGTGCTCGCCTGCGCGGCGGGGCTCGGCCTGGCCGGGGTCGCGGCGGGGGCGATCACCGAGGTCGGGACGACGACCGCCCCGACCCCGCCCAGCTGCCCGGGGAGCCCGTGCCTGGCCGTCAGCCGGACGACCGGCTACCAGGCGAAGATCGGGCCGCAGAAGGCGCCGCTCGCCGTGGCCAAGGCCGGGAGGATCGTCGGCTGGACGATCACGCAGGGCAAGCCCACCCCGGCGCAGATCAAGTTCTTCGACGCGATGGAGGGGGGCGCCGCCTCGGCCGGGATCGCCATCCTGCGCCCGGGGCCGAAGCTCAACTTCACCCTCGTGGGGCAGAGCCCGATCATGCCCCTGGCGCCCTACTTCGGGACGACCGTCCAGTTCCCGCTCGAGACGACGTTGGCGGTCAAGCCGGGCGACGTCGTCGCGCTGACCGTCCCCACCTGGACGCCGGCCCTGGCCCTGGGCTTCGGCCATGACACGTCGTGGCGGGCCAGCCGGAGTCGGACCTCGTGCGCCAACACCGGCCTGGCCTCGACGCAGACCGCCGTCGGGTCGACCGTCCAGTACTACTGCCTCTACGGGACGGCCCGCCTGACCTACTCGGCGACGCTGATCTCGACTCCGTAGGCGCCGTCGAGCCGGCGCCGGCGCCGGCGGGGGGCCGGGCCTTCAGTTGACCGGCCGGGCGCTCTCGGCGATGGCCAGCATCTGCCGGTTGGTCAGGAGGCTGTCGAGCGTGTTGTTCAACCAGTAGACGGCGTGGGGGAGGCGCCAGGCGACGGTGCGGATGTGGCTGCCCTCGATGTACACGTCGTAGGTGCGCCCGGCGATCTTCCGGCTGCCGTGGGGGCCGGCCAGGATCGGGGGAGCCTTCCAGTCGGTGCCCTCGATGCCGTAGTACTCGCCGACCAGCCCGCGGGAGATCGAGATCACGTAGGCCCGGTGGCGGACTCCCCGCTCGTCGCGGAGGGTGTAGGCCCGGACGAGATCCGGCGTCGGCCCGCTCTGGAGCCGGAGTCGGGGGACGAAGAGCTTGATCGGGAGCCCGACCGAGGCGACGTTGGCCAGGCCGACGTCGGACTCGGGGGTCGGGGTGAGGCCGAGGCCGCGGACCGTGCCGGCGCCGGTGGACCGCTTGAGGTTGAACGCCGGGACGTGGACCTTGGCCGGGGGGTTGCCGTGGATGAAGTCGGAGACGGTCGCCCCGACCTGGACCGGGCTGGCGATGACGTAGCTGCCCCCGTGGATCAGGACGTTCTGGTCGGCCTGGAACTTGACCTGGCGGACGGGGCGCCCGAGCGAGAAGGCGGCGAGGGTGAAGAGGTGGAAGATGGTCGCGGTCCCGTGGATGTCGGTCTGGACCGACTGGCGGAGGGCGCGCAGGAGCCGGTCCTCGTGATCGAGCAGCCCGGAGACCCCGATCTGCTGCTTGGCCTGGCGGAGGAAGTCCTGCTGGCGGGCGACGCGGACGAAGTCGCTGTCGGTGTGGCGGTAGCGGGCGTAGTCGAGGGCCGTCTGGTCGCAGAGGCGCTGGTAGCCGGGCTGGATGTCGATGCTCGCGTAGTTCGTCAGGGCCGTCCCGACGTTCTGGTTGTAGTAGTGCCGGTCGACGTAGACGTAGACGCACCCGATCGCGTCGATGACCCGGCGGAATCCCTTGAAGTTGATGTCGATCACGTGCTGGATCGTGATTCCCGGGAGGGCCCGCTCGATCGTCTTGGCGGCGAGCGGGGCCCCGCCGATGGTGTAGGCGGCGTTGATCTTCTGGAGGGTTGTCCCCTTGGGACCGGCGTCGATCGTCGTCCGGAGGTCGCGGGGGACCGAGAGCACCGATGTCTGGTTCTTCCTGGGGTCCATCCGGACGAGCAGGAGGGTGTCGGAGTGGGGCGGGTTGAGCCGGTCGGCGAGGGTCTTCGACTGGGGGCGCCGGTCGGTTCCGATCACGAGGATCGTCTCCGGGGCCCCGGCCTGCTCGGGGGTGATGACGTCGCGCCCGAGATGGAGCTGGGCCGGTCCGAGGAGGTCGGAGACGTGCTTGACCTCCATCAGCACCGCGGTGGCGGTCGCCGCCGTCATCAGCACGACGATGAGGGCGCTTCCGAGGAGGAAGCGCTTCCACACGCCGGGGGCTCTCTGGAGGGGGTCGCGCGGCATCGGGCGGGCCCATCCTGTCAAAGCCGGGGCGGGGATCCGCCGGCCGGGGGGGCGCCACCTTCGCCCGCGCGGCCACGGCGCCGGCCCGGGACGCGGGCCTACTCGTGGTGGCGCAGGCGCCAGATGAGGTAGGCGACGATCACCGCGTTCAGGATGAGCGCCCCGACCTTGAGGACCGTCGGGCGCGAGGCGATCTCGTAGATCTCGGGGATGAAGAGGAGGCTGGTGGCGACCACGGTCAGGTACTCGGCCCACCGCCGCCGCAGCCAGAGCCCGTAGCCCTCGACGCCCTCGAGGACGCCGTAGGCGACGGCGAGGATCCCGAAGGCGACGTAGCGGTTCGGGCTGACCGCCCGGACCTTGTCGATCAGCTTCTGGATGCCGTTGCGGCTCGGGTCGAGGCCGAGGTCGCGGGCGAGGTTGTTGACCGTGTTGCCCCAGTCGGTGTGGGCGTGGGTGACGAGGACGATGCCGAGGGCGATAAGCACGATCGCCCGGACGATCCGCTCGGCGGCGATCAGCTTGAGGAGCCGGTCGCCCCGCCCGGCCTCTCCGTCGCCGGAGCGCGTCGC
>JAXDHK010000248.1:0-7112 GCA_034664545.1 Solirubrobacteraceae bacterium | reverse complement strand
TTCGCCCGGCTGCCCCCGAGGTCCGCCGGGTCCCCGAACACACGATCTAACACCGGGGTCGGGTCGGACAGGCCGAGCGACTGGCGCAGGTGACGCTCGACCTCCTCCCGGGACCTCCCGGCTACGGCCATCGGCAGCGCGATCAGCCGGGCGGTGCGCTGGAGGTCGGTCTCCGCCGGGCGCGGCGGCCGGTCGGACCCGGCGGCGTCCGTCTCGGGCGTCGATCCGACCGGGCCCGGGGCCGGTGACGGGGCCGGCGGCGGCAGAGGAGCCCGGCCCGGGCGCGGGACCGGGGCCGGCGGCGGGAGAGAAGCCCGGCCCGGGACCGGGGCCGGCGGCGGGAGAGGAGCCCGGCCGGGCGTCGCGGGGCCGGCGCCGGCAGCCTCGCCCGGAACCGGGTCGGCGCTCGGAGCGCCGGCGGCCCCCCCGGGGGCGATCCCCGCCGGACCGGCCTCGGCGGCGAGGGTGTCCTCGGAGAAGCGGCGGAGCTCGGCCGCCAGGGCGTCGCAGCGGCGGCCGGCCCGGCCGATCTCGAGCTCGGCGGCGTCGACCTGGGCCCGGATCCGTGCGGCCAGGTCGCCGGCCTCCTGGGACGCCGCCCCCCGGATGGCCGCGGCCGCCCGGGTGGCCTCCGCGATGATGGCCGACGCGGCGGCGTCGGCCGCGGTCAGGATCGCCTCGACCCGCCCGGCTACGTCGTCAGCCCCGGACCGATCGGCTCCGGCGAGCTCCTGATTGGGTTCGTCGTCGTCCACGCATGTCGCCTAGGGAGGGTCGATTCTACCGGCCGGCCCGGGATCCTCGGGAGCCGGTTTCGGCGATGGCTAGAGTCCTCGGGATGCGGCTCGCCGTGTTCTGCGACTACCGCTACCGACGCGAGGCCACCGGATTCACCGTCGAGCGGCCGTTCGGGCTCTTCCTGATGGGGCTCGCCGAGCACTGCGAGCGCCTCGTCCTCGTCGGGCGGCTCGACCCCGGGGCGGGGAGCTTCCCCTACCGGGTCGTGGACACCGAGGTCGCCCTCCTGCCGAGCTACGCCGCGGCCTCGGATGTCCGAGCCGTCCTCGGGGCCACGCTCGGGGCCATGGCCTCGTTCTGGCGGCTGCTCGACGACGTCGACACGGTCTGGCTGCTCGGACCCCACCCGTGGTGCGTCGCCTTCGCGGCGATGGCCCGCGTCCGGGGGCGCCGGGCCGTGCTCGGCGTGCGCCAGGACCTCCCCCGCCTGATCCGCCTGCGCCATCCCCGGCGGCGCGTCCTCCACGCCGCGGCCGACGCCCTCGAGCTCGCCTACCGCGGGCTGGCCCGGCGCCTCCCGGTGGTCGTCGTCGGCCCCGAGCTCGCCGCGTCCTACCGCCGTGCCCGGGAGCTCCACGAGCTCTACGTCTCGCTCCTGCGCGAGGCCGACCTCGCCGACCCGGGGCTCCCCGGACGCTCCTACGACGGCCCGGTGCTGATCATGCTGAGCGTCGGGCGGCTCGCCCCCGAGAAGAACCCGCTGCTCCTCGCCGATGTCCTCGCCTGCGCCCTGCGCCGCGATCCCCGCTGGCGCCTGGACGTGTGCGGGGACGGCCCCCTCGCCGCGCCGCTGGCGGAGCGCCTGCGCGAGCTCGGGCTCGCCGACCGCGGCCGGCTGCTCGGCCACGTCCCCGTGGACGGCGGGCTCGTCGAGCTCTACCGGGAGAGCCACGTGTTCATGCACGTCTCCCTGACCGAGGGGATGCCCCAGGTCCTGCTCGAGGCGTTCGCCGCCCGGCTCCCGGTGGCGGCCACGGCGGTCGGCGGGGTCCCCGAGATGGTGGCCGGACGCGGGCTCCTGGTCGAGCCCGGCGACGCTCCGGCGGCCGCCCGGGCCGCCGGGCGGCTGGTCGACGAGCCGGGTCTGCGAGCCGAGCTCCAGGACGCCGGCGAGGCGCTCGCCCGGGCCCATACGCTCGAGTCGGAGTGCGCGGGCCTCGCGACCTTCCTCGCCGGGGCCTCGGCGTGAACGACGACGTTCTCGCCGTCTGCTACCACGCCGTCAGCGAGACCTGGCCGGCCGACCTGTCGGTCACCCCGGAGGGCCTGCGCCGCCAGCTCCTTCGGCTCATGCGCCGCGGCTACCGTCCGGTGACCTTCACCCGGGCCGTGCTCGACCCCCCGGCCGGGCGCTGCCTGGCCGTGACCTTCGACGACGCCTACCGCTCGGTGCTCGACCTCGGACGGCCGATCCTCGACGAGCTGGGCATCCCGGGGACCGTCTTCGCCCCGACCGACTTCCCGGCCCACCCCGAGCCGATGTGCTGGCCGGGGATCGACCGTTGGCTCGGGACGCCCCACGAGGCGGAGCTCCGTCCGATGTCGTGGGCCGAGCTCGCCGGGCTCGCGGCGGGCGGCTGGGAGATCGGCTCGCACACGGCCCGCCACCCCCGTCTCACCGACCTCGGGGATCGCGAGCTCGACCGGGAGCTCGTCCGGTCGCGCGACGAATGCCAGCGCCGCCTCGGGGCCGAGTGCACGTCAATCGCCTATCCCTACGGGGACGTCGACCGGCGGGTCGCCCTCGCCGCGCGCCGGGCCGGCTACCTCGCCGGCGCGGCCCTCCCGAGCGCATGGCACCGACCGCGCGAGCTCGAGTTCCCGCGGGTCGGCGTCTACCGCGGGGACCGCGACGCCCGCTACCGCCTCAAGGTCTCCCCCACGGTCAGGGTCATGCGCCTCCACCTGGACGGGCGAAGCGGACGAGCCCGACCAGGAACCCGAGCCCCCAGGTGAGGTGCATCGTGGCCAGGGCGGCCGGGAGCAGCCGGGCCTCGCCCGGACCCGACCGGCGACGGCTGCGCGAGCCCGTCACGGCCAGCGCGGCGCCGTAGGCGACGAGGGCTCCCCGGGCCGGACGCCGGACCCGGGAGGATCCCCCGGCGGCCAGGAGCGCGAGGACGAGGCTCGGCGGGATCAGATGCGACCGGCGGAGGCTCCGCGGGTGGCGCAGGCTCGTCTTCGCCCGGTACTGGCCGTAGCGCCAGTACTGACGGGCGAGCGACCGGGCCGACTCGCGGGGCAGGTAGGTGGCCGCCATCTCCGGAAGGCAGACGATGAGCTCGCCCGCCTCACGCATCCGGGCGGCGAGCTCGGCGTCCTGGTTGATCGGCCAGCCCTCGGCCCATCCGTCGTGGGCCTCGAGCGTGCTCCGGCGCCAGACCCCGCAGAAGCCGTTCGAGTCGAGCTCGATCTCCGCGGTCCCCGGAGACCGGAACCGGGCGCTCCCGACGCCCAGGGGGGTGCTCAGGGCGAGCGCGACCGTCCGCGACCAGCGTCCGGTCCCGACGGCGACCTGGGGCCCGCTGACCCAGTCGACGTGCCCCCGGCGGAGCCGGTCGACGCCCGCCTGGAGGTAGTTCGGCGGGTAGACGGCGTGGGCGTCCATCCGGGCGATGTAGGCCCCCCGGGCGGCGCGGAGGCCGATGTTCAGCGCCTGCGGGGTGTACCGGTCGGGATTGCTCAGCAGCCGGATCCGCGGGTCGCGCCCGGCCAGCTCGGCCGCGATCGCCGGGGTCCCATCGGTCGAGCCCCCGTCGATGAGGAGGAACTCGATCTCCCCGTCGAAGCGCTGGGCGCACATCGCGGCCATCGCCTCCTCGAGGTGGCGGGACTCGTCGAGGACGGGCACGAGGACGCTCACGTCGACGGGCCGGGGCGGGGAGTTGATGCGCTTGGGATCCATCGGACGAGCCTAGATTCGACCCGGCGGCCCGCCACCCGGGTGAAGCCACCTATCTCGGCGCGTCGATCCACCCCGGGTCGGAGGAATCTACGGATACGCGGTAGGCAAACCCCGCCACCCGGCGGGCTCAGGCGCAGGCGCCGGCGAGGACTTCGTCGTAGAGGCCCCGGAGCTCGCGCGCCCACCGGAGGGCACCGAACTCGGCGTCGAACCGGATCCGGGCCGCCCGCCCCAGCTCGGCCCGGCGCACGGGGTCCAGCAGCAGCGACGCGACCGCGGCCGCGACCGCGGCCGGGTCGGGCGGGGCGGGGAAGAGCAGCCCCGTCCGGCCGTCCTCGACGATCTCGGGGATCCCGCCGACGGCCGTCGCCGCCACCGCCACCGACGCCGCGGCCGCCTCGATCAGCGTGGTCGGAAAGGCGTCGTGGTGGGAGGGGTGAAGGACGAGGTCCGAGGCCGCGAGCACCTCCATCACGTCCGTCCGGTACCCGGCCAGCACCACCCGGTCGCCGAGGGGGGCGGCCGCCGCCGCGACCTCGGCCCGCCGCGGCCCGTCCCCGACGATCAGGAGCCTGACCCTCGGGACCCGGGGGACGACCCGCGCCATCGCGGCGCACGCGACGTCGTGGCCCTTCTCGAGACGCAGGGACGAGATCATGGTCACGACGAGGTCGTCCGCCCCCAGTCCCAACTGCCTGCGGACGCCCGGCCCGGCCGCGGGCGCCGGCCGACCCCCAACCCCGTTGGGGATGACGACGACGCGCTCCGGGCGCTCACCGCTCCAGGTCAGATAGGCGTCGCGGGACGCTTTCGAGACGGCGACGATCCGGCTCGCACAGGTGTGCAGGGCGACGGAGGCGAGCCGGTCGAGCAGCCATTCGCGCGGCCGGTCCCCCCAGCGCGAGACGTGGAGGGTCGCCACCGCCGGGATCCCCAGGGTCCGGGCCGCCACCGAGCCGAGCAGGTCGACGTCGGCCAGGTGCGTGTGCACGATGTCGGGCCGGACCTCGGCCAGGTGCCGGCGCACGCGGACGAGCGCCCCGGGCCGCAGGGCGGGGATGCCCAGCACCTCCGGGTCGACCCCCGCCCGCCGGAGCCGCTCCCCGGCCGCCCCCCCGTAGCTGCGCAGGGCGGCGACGCTGTAGTCGATCCCGACCCCGGGGGCCACGGTCGCGAACTCGGCGAGGAGCGCCTCGGCGCCCCCGATGTTGAGTCCCTCGACGAGCGCATGCACCCGGATGGTGCGATTGGCCGCACCCGCTCGATCGCCCATCGAATTCCCAGGTTACCGAGCGCCGTGATCCCGTCCGAGCGAGCTACCATCGGGTCATCTTCCGGTTGGCCGCCAGCGGATCGAACGGCCCCGACCCCGACCCCGACCACAACCCCGACCCGGCCCGGCCGGGCGGTGCCCGAGCGCATGTGGTCACCCTGGTCGAGAGCGTCAGCACCGGGGGCGCCGAGCGCCTGGCCGTCGAGATCGCCGCCCGCCTCGATCCCGCCCGGTTCCGCTCGACCATGTGCCTCACCCGATCCCCCGCGCAGCTCCACGTCGATCCGGCCGTCCAGGCCGCCGCCGAGCACCGGCTCCGCGCGGCCGGAGCCCGGGTGATCATCCTCGAGCGGACCGGGACCTGGCAGCTCGGCGCCTGGCGGCCGCTGATCGCCCTGCTCCGGCGGGACCCGGCGGCGGTGATACACGGTCACATGTTCGGCTCGAACGTCTGGGCGACGGTCCTCGGCCTCCTCTTCGGGGTCCGGGCGGTCGTGATCCACGACCACCGGCAGGCCGACCCCCTGCGTACGCCCACCGTCCGGCTCCTCACCCGCCACCTGCTCGCCCGGTGGAGCGCCGCCGCCATCGGCGTCTCCGACGAGACCGGCCGCCAGATGGTCGAGCAGGACGGCTTCGACGCCGCCCGGGTCCACGTCATCCTCAACGGCGTCCCGGCGATCGCCGGAGCCGACGGCCGCCGGATTCGCGAGGAGCTCGGGATCGGCCCCGGGGATCCGGTGATCGCGAGCGTGACCATGCTCCGCCCGGCCAAGACGGTCGAGGTGCTGATCGAGGCGGCGGCGACGCTCCGATCCCGCTTCCCCCGGCTTCGCGTCCTCGTCGCCGGCGGCGGCTCCGAGCGCGCCCGACTCGAGGCGCTGATCCGGGACCTCGGGGTCGAGGACACCGTGACCCTGCTCGGCATGCGTCCCGACGTCCCCGACATCCTCGACGCCGCCGACGTCGCCGTGCTCGCCTCGGACATCGAGGGGACGCCGCTGGCGATCATGGAGTACATGGAGGCCCGGGTCCCGATCGTCGCCACCCGGGTCGGCGGCACGCCCGAGCTGCTCGACGACGGGGTCCACGGCGTCCTGATCTCGCCCCGCGACCCCCCGGCCCTCGCCGCGGCGATCGCCGGGCTGCTCGAGGACCCGGCCCGCGGCCGGCGGCTGGCCGAGGCCGCCTACGCGCGCAAGTCGTCGATGTTCGACATCGCCCGGGTCGTCGGGCGGATCGAGGACCTCTACGACCAGCTGCTGATCAGCACGCCTGCTGGGCGACGCACGGGGCGATGACCCGCATCCGGTTCCACGGGACGTCGCTCCCGATGTCGCCGACGTAGTCGTTGTCCGGCGCCCAGTAGGACCAGGCGTTGGTCTTGGCGACGGTCAGCCACGGGTTGGCCTGGCCCATGCTCGTGTAGGTCTGACCCGACTCGAAGCGGATCGACCACGGGTCGTTGCCCGTGTCCTCGACGAAGGCGCCGTAGGTCGCGAACGCCCGGAGCACCGTCTTCTTCCATGCCGGGACGGCGAGGGCGTTGATCTCGGCCGCGGTCAGGTTGAGCTGGAGGTGGGCGCCCATCGCCGGTCCGGACCCGTCCCCGCAGGCGTAGTCGGACTGGACGGCCGGCCAGACGAACTTGCCACTGTCACACTTGACCGACAGGACGAGCGCGTGGTCGATGTGCCCGGCCAGGAGCTCGCTGGCCCGAACGACGCCGGCCAGGCCACCGAAGTTCGCGGCGTTGGAGTTGGAGTTGAGGCCCTGGCCGGTGAGGCTCGTCTTCCCGCCCCAGCTGATGCTGAGCTTCCCCCCGGCGGGCGCGAGGGTCCCCGTCTGCCAGAAGTCGTATTCCATGTTGGCCTGGGTGTCGATCACCACCATGTGGTGGTCCGCGTTGGGGGCGGGGAGCGCCCGTGTCGGTATGTGGAGCTTGACGCCCTCGACCTTGCAGGTCCCCCACGGCTCGGTGCAGTGGATGGTGTAGACCGGGGCCTGGGGGTCGGCGTAGTAGACGGCCTGGTGGCCGACGGTCGGGCCGGCCAGCAGGTGGTTCGGCGGGCCGCCCGCCGTCATCGCCGTCACCACGGCCGCCGAGCCCGGGGCCAGGGCCGGGTTCGCCGGAAC
>JAXDHK010000247.1:0-5790 GCA_034664545.1 Solirubrobacteraceae bacterium | reverse complement strand
GAGGACGCGAAGCCGCCGAACCCGGTGACGGCGAAGCCGATCACGCCGCCGATCGCGTAGGCGAGACCGATCGCCAGCGCCGCCAGCTGAGCGAGGCTCATCCCCTCCGTCTTGAATCTGCCCATAGCCGTCCCTCCCGATGTCGTGATCTCTGCGAATGCGGCCCGTCGCCTGCCGATCGACCGCCTCCAGCCTCGCGTCGCCCGCCAGCTCCCAAGCCGTATCTGAGTGAGTGTCGCGAGCGCGCGACTTCTTACCTGGTCGGGCGCAAGTCGAAGTTGTCGGGTCCGGTCCGATCCGATCCGATCGCCGCGGGGCCCCGGCGCGGCTTCCGAGACGATCGACCGACGGATTCAGGGCTCGGTGTGGACGACGACGTCCTGCATGTGCGGCTGGCCGGCCCGGATGTCGTCCTCGAGGCGGCTGGCGAGCTCGTGGGCGTCGGGGAGGCTCATCTGCGCCCGGACGCCGACGGATACGAACACGACGAGGCCACCGGCGGCGTGGAGCAGTCGCAGCTCGCGCGGGGGCTGACCGGTGCGGTCCTGGACGAGCTGGCCGATCCGCTGGCGCTGGGTCTCGTCGGGCTCGCCCCGGTCGTCCTCGGGTCGGGTGGCGACGGGCTGCTCGAGCGGCTCGAGGTGCGTGTGGACGTCGTCGACCCCGGGCTCGGCGCGCAGCGCCGCCTCGACTCGCTCGGCGACGTCGTGGGCCGAGCCGACGGCGACGTCGGCGGCCATCTTGAGGTGAAGGGAGACGCTGACGCGGCCGTCGTGGTTGTAGATGGTGATGTCGTGGGCCTCGCGTACGAGCGGCTCGGCGAGCGCGACGGCGAGCGCCCGGTCGCGGAGGTCGAGGCCGTGGCGCCGGGGCTCGAGATGAACGACCACGTCGCTGTCGGGCAGGACCTTGTGGACCGCGTCCTCGACCGCGTCGGCCGTGCCGTGTCCCTCGACGATGGCCTGCCCGGGCGGGACGGTGACGACGGCGTCGGCGAAGTAGCGCCCGCCGGACTCGCGGACCCGCAACCGGCGCAACTCGACGTCGTCGTCGAGGTCGTTGATGGCCTGCTCGGCGCGGGCCCGGGCGTCGGCCGGGGCGGTGTCCATGAGCACGCGCCCGTTCTCGTAGATCAGCCGGCCGGCCGCGGCGAAGATGATGATCGCGACCACGAGCGCGGCGACGGCGTCGCCCTGGGCGAATCCGGCGGCGACGGCGGCGAGGCCGCCGAGGACCGCGAGCGACCCGGCCCTGTCGCCGGCGAAGTGAAACGCGTTCGACCGGAGCGCCGCCGACCGGTACCGGCGGGCACTGCGCAGCGACACGACGATGCGGCTGAGGTCGACGAGGAGGGCGAGGCCGACGACGGCGAAGATGTACCAGTGCGCCTCGAGGCCACGGCCGCCCCGAGTCAGCTGGCCGACCGCCTCGACGACGATCAGGACGCCGCCGCCGGCGAGGATCGCGGCCTCGCCGAGCGCGCCGAGGTTCTCGGCGCGGCGGTGGCCGTAGTGATGCGTCTCGTCGGCTGGGCGGCCCCCGAGGCGGATCGCGAAGTAGGTGAGGACGGCGGCGACGACGTCGCCGCTGGACTCGATGCCCGCCGAGACGAGCCCGAGGCTGCCGGTGAGGATGCCGGTCCCGAGCTTCAGGGCAACCAGCAGCGCCGCCGCGGCGATCGAGACCAGCGCGGTACGCGACTCTCCCTCCGCGTCGTGTCCGGCCTCGTCGCCGGTCCGCGGGTGGACGGTCTCGGCGGCCATGGCCGATACGGTAGGCCAGAAGGCTCGGCCCGGCTCGTCAGGCGCCGGTCTCCACGACCCTTCCGCCCGGTTCCCGGCGACCGCCGAGGGCCGATCTCGACCCGGCCCGCCCCGGCCGAGCCGGGTCGCCCGGAACCCGGGCACGCGGTGCCCGGACGAGCGTGGCCGCGAGGGCGACGGCGAGCCCGACCGTCGCGGCGAGGTAGGCGAGGGCGGCCGGACCCGCCCCGATCGCCCCGGGGCCCAGCCGGTCGAGCACGACGTAGGCCAGGCCGGCGGCGGCCAGCCCCCGGAGCGGGAGGCGCTCCCCGCGGAGGGCGTCCCAGGCGAGGAGGGTGGCGAACAGGGGGGCGTGGTAGTAGGTCATGGTCTCGGTGTCGAGCGTGCAGCGCAGGAGGAAGGCGAGGGCGATCGCGGCGAACAGGCGGTCGAGGGTCCGGCGGGTCGGGCCGAGGCGGGCGAGGTAGGCGGCGATGGCGAGCGCGACCCCGATGATGAGGGGGTGGAGGAGGCCGACGACGCTCCCCGGGAGCCGCGGTCCGTGGTGGACGAGGCCGTGGGGGAGGTGGAGCGTCACCCGGGGGGAGATCGAGTAGAGCCAGGACTGGGTCGGCGGTTCGAGGTAGTGCTCGTGGACCAGGGCCAGCTGGTTGGCCAGGAAGGCGCCGGGTGACCCGACGACGGCGAGGAGGGTGATCCCCCCGGCGATGGCGGCCGCCCCGGCCAGGACGCGGAGGCGACGGGCGTCGAGGGCGAGGAGCACCGGGAGGACGGCGATCACCGCCCACTGCTTGGTGGCCAGGGCGAGGCCGAGCAGCACGGCGGCGAGGACCGATCGCCGGTGGACGGCGGCGACCACGGCCCCGATGGCCAGGCTGGCGGTCAGGAGCTCCTCGGGGTGGCCGAGACCGACCGCCGAGGTGACGAAGGGATTGAGCACGGCGAGGGCGACGATCGCCACCTGACCGGGGAGGCCGGTGCCCCGGGACCGGGCGATCTCGGCCAGCCAGACGCCGAGGAGGCCGATGGCGGCGACGCACGGGAAGACGCCCCACCGGTAGACCTCGAGCTGGGTCGGAGGTCCGCCGAGGTGGGCGAGACCGGCGAAGGGGAGGCGGAGGAGGAGGGAGAACGCCCCCATCGCGGGCTGGGCGGCCGAGAAGGCGTGGAGGTCGCCGCGGAGGAGGGCGTCGAGGGCCGGGCCGGCGTCGCCCGGGTAGTCCCCGAGGCTGCCGGCGCCGAGGGCCGCGTGAACGCTGGCGGCGAGGGCCACGAGCACGAGCAGCCCGCGTCGGGTCCGGGCACGGGCGATGGGTCCCATGGGGAGGCATCGGCGGCCCGGGGCCGGCGCTTGACGGGGGCGGGCCGGCGGATCGCGGGGCCGCCCCCGCCCCGCCCGGCCCGGCCCGGCCCCGCCCGGGTCTACTCGTCGGGAGCCTGGTCGATGGCGTCCCCGGCCCGCATCGCCTCGACGACCCGCTGGAGGAAGGGCTCGGCGGCCTGGGCGGGGAAGGCCCAGCCGCCCTCGAGCCCGCGCATGGCCATGACCGTCCCGGTGTCGGGGTGCTCGGCGACCTCGGGGAAGTTCATGGTCGAGACGATCAGCACGCGGACGGTCCCGGGCCCGGGGTTGGTGACCCGATGGCCGCCGGCCTCGCCCCGGGGGAAGGCGACGACCGCGCCGGGCTCGAGGCGCCGGGTCCGGTCGGGGGTGCGCAGGGCGGGGCTGCCGTCGAGGACGACGAGGAGCTCCTCGTTGCCGTGATGGACGTGGTAGGGCGAAGCCGACCCGCCCGGCTCGAGCTCGTAGAGCGTGGCCCCGAGCTCGCGGGCCCCGGCCCGGTGGGCGGCGCGCATGACCCGGCCGTGGAAGGGCGGGTCGGGCCGCTCGAGGTCCCACTCGGGGCGAAAGAGGTTGGGATCGGTCGGTTCGGTCATGGCGTGAACCTCCTGCGTCGGGGATACCCGGGAAGCTAGCGGGGCGGCCGGGGCGACCATCGGGGGGGTGCGGAGCGGTTTCGGGTCGGCGGGAGGCGGGCGGCGCGGGCGGGCGGGGGTCGGGACTCGGCCGGGGGGGCGGCGGGGTGGCTGGGGCGCCGGTCTACGGGAAAAGGCCCGCCGGGAGGCGGGCCTTTTCGGGGGAGGAGAGTTGCCGCTCTTTCGATGCTGCCGCGACCATGGTCGGGCACAGGGGGCGGCCGGTGTGTGAGATTGGTCACACAAGCGGGTCGGCTACCTTGTCGGCATGGCCAAGCGCCGGCTCGACGCAGTCTTGGCCGAACGGGGCCTGTTCGATTCCCGCAGCCGGGCCGCCGCCTCGGTGCTGGCCGGGGAGGTGCGGATCGGGGGTGACGGGCGGCGGGCGACCAAGCCGGGCCAGCTCGTGGCCGAGGACGCCGAGCTCCACCTCGACGAGCGGCCGCGCTACGTGTCCCGGGGGGGCATCAAGCTCGCGAACGGGCTCGGCTCGAGCGGGGTCGACCCGGCCGGGCGGCGGTGCCTCGACGTCGGGGCGTCGACCGGGGGCTTCACGGACTGCCTGCTGCAGGCGGGGGCGGCCCACGTCGTGGCGCTCGACGTGGCCTACGGCGAGCTCGCCTGGTCGATGCGGACCGATTCCCGGGTGACCGTGGTCGAGCGGACGAACGCCCGGGGGATCGGCGGGGTGGGGCTTCCGTACGCTCCGGACCTGATCGTGGTCGACGTGTCGTTCATCTCCCTGCGGACGATCCTCGGGGGGGTCCTGGCCACGGCGGCCGGCCGGTTCGACGCCCTGGCCCTGGTCAAGCCCCAGTTCGAGCTCGGCCGGGGACGGGTGGGGAAGGGCGGGGTCGTGCGCGACCCGGCCGACCGGCGGGAGGCGCTCGTCGCGGTGGGGGAGGCCGCCCTGGGGCTCGGGGTGAGCGTGCTCGGCTTCCACTCGTCGGGGCTGGCGGGTCCGAAGGGGAACCGGGAGACGTTCGTCCATCTGGCCGAGGCCGGCCGGGGGGGAGCCGGGGGTGCCGGAGGCGTCGGGGTCGAGGAGCTCGCGCTGGAGGTCGAGCCGTCGTGACGGGGGAGAGCGGCGAGCGCTCGGTCACCGTCATCACCCACGCCCGGCCGGAGGAGACCCGAGCCGCGCTGGTCGCGCTGGCCGACCTGGCCGTGGAGCACGGGTTCGTGGTGCGGCTCGACCCCGAGGAGACGCTCAAGCATCGGCCCGAGCACCCGGGAATCCTGGGCGACGCGCCGCTGGTCCGGGACGCCTGGCTGTGCGTGGCGCTCGGGGGCGACGGGACGATCCTCCGGGGCCTGCGGAGCTACTGCGGGACGGGGGTCCCGGTGTTCGCGGTCAACTTCGGGGAGGTCGGCTTCCTCTCGACGGTCGAGCCCGACGCCCTGCCCGGGGCCTTCGCCCTGGCCCTCGAGCACGACTTCGACCTGCTCCGGCTCCCGGCGATCGAGCTGGACGCCCCGGGGGGGCGGCGGCTGGCCATCAACGACGTCTCGATCCACCGGAAGGTCGGGGAGCGGGTGGCCGAGCTGGCCTACGCGGTGGGGGGGGAGGAGGTCGGGAGCGTGCGGTGCGACGGCCTCGTCGTGGCCACCCCGGCCGGCTCCACGGGCTACAACCTGGCCAACGGGGGGCCGGTCATGGCCTGGGGGGTCGAGGGGATGGTCGTCTCGTTCATCGCTCCGCACTCGCTGAGCGCCCGGGCGCTGGTCATCGCCCCGGGGGACGTGCTGACCCTCCACAACTGCTCCCAGGGCGCCCTCGACGTCTCGGTCGACGGGCGCCCGGCGGGGGAGATCGCCCCGGGCGGGAGGATGGACACCCGGTTCGTCGGCGACGTCGGGACCCTGGCCCAGTGGCACGGGTCGAGCTTCTACCGGCGCCTGCGCGAGAAGTTCGGCCGTCTGTCCCGGTGAGGGCCGGGGGGATCCGTCCCCCCGGCCTGCTGAACTGTGGATCGATGCTGCTTGAGCTTCGCGTCCAGAACCTGCTGCTGATCGAGGAGGCCCGCCTCGAGCTGACCGGCGGGCTGAA
>JAXDHK010000246.1:0-5072 GCA_034664545.1 Solirubrobacteraceae bacterium | reverse complement strand
ACAACTGCTTGTTTTGTCGACCCCCGCGGGGGAGAGCACGGGTCCCCGCCCATTGTACTCCGTGACCACCTGAGGCTCCCCGAGCTCCGCGGCTCGACGCTCTCACCTTTCGGCCCACCCATGTGATGTCACAGGGCGAGAGTGCACTTCGTGTCACCGGTACAAACCTCCCCCGAACTGCCCCATACGTCATGGCGTGTCGCCGGCCCTGGACGGCCGGTCGAGCACCCTGTGCCCCACCCCCTCGCCCTGGCCCCCGCCGGACGCTCGGCGTACCCCGCCGCCCCCGGCTAGACTCCCCCCGTCTGAAACCAGTCGGGTTCTCCGCCTCCGGGGCTGCGAACCCACCGAGAGAGGAAACCCACCGTGAACTCCCAGGTCCGGGCGCCTCGCATGCGCCGTCTCCTCCCCCTTGCCGCCGTACTGGCCGGCGTGGGCGGAGCCACCCTGTCCACCGCCGGTACCGCCGTCGCCCAGTCCTGCGACTCGGACTTCGCCGTCCACGCCAGCGCCCTCGGGGCCCGGCAGTCCTGCCCCGAGGAGACGTTCAGCTCCGACGGGACGGCCACCCTCGGCGACATCACCCAGGGCGACTTCTCCGAGCTCAGCACGACCACCGACCCCCCGACCCCCATCGAGATTCGCCGGAACCTCGACCCGGACATCAGCTGCATCTACCAGAATCGGGTCTACCAGCCCCTGAGCGGCGACCTCTACAACGTGATCGTCAACGGCGGTTCGACCGTCAACGAGCCGACGCTCAACGCGACGCTCGACACCGCCGTCCCCGGCGGCCTGACCGGCGCCCGGAACGACATCGCCCTCGGCAAGGCCCAGGTCTGCTTCGCCTCACCCAGGCAGTTCGTCCCCAAGCCCGGCTCCCCCCTCCTGACCCAGAACGATCCCGGGTTCGGGGTCCAGTACGTGGCGCTCCTCCCCGACTGCCGGGCTCCCATCACCAACCGTCCCCCCGGTCCGTGCGTCTCCTCCCGGAGCGCCACCCTGATCGGGACGCCCACCGGCAGCACGGGCGTCGTCACCGTGACCGTCATCGTCCCGCCCGGCTGGGATCCCCGGATCCACGGCTAGGCCTCGGAGGAAGGGCCGGACGCCTGGACCGGCGTCCGGCCGACCCCGACCCGGGCGCGCCCAGCTCCAGTCTGCGAGTCTCGCCGGACGCCGGAAGCGACCCCCGCCTCTCGTCGCTCGATCCCCGGCCCCGGCAGCCGGTGTATGCCCAACCGCTCGATGAGCCGGTCGCGCTCGAGTCGTAACGGCGCCGCCTCCGCCTCGTCGACCAGCGCCGCCAGCCCGTCGAGCGCCTCTGCCGCATCGAAGTCCGACCCGCATCCCCGCGCCCGCTCCAGCGAGGCCTCCAAAGCCTCGCGGGCTTCCTCGACGCTGCCCAGCTCCACGAGGGCCAGGGCCCGAATCCTCAGTAGCAGCCCCGACTCCTCGACGGTGTCGTCCAGCTCCCCGACTATCCCCAGTGCATCATTCGGCCGCCCGTCGGCCACGGCCGCCTCGGCCAGGAACAGCCGAGCCAGTCCGGCGTCCATGTCGCAGCGCAGACGGGCGAGGTCCTCGAGCGCCCGCTCGAGCCTCCGCTGCCCCGCCTCGGCGGCCCCCACCCGAACGGCCAGCCGACCGAGCAGGAGTCTGGCGTAGGCGCTCCCCTGCTCGTCTCCGCTTCCGTCCCAGACCTGTAGCGCCCTCCGCAGGCGAGGCTCGGCCTCCTCGAACCGACCCTGGTCCGACAGGGTCTCCCCGATGTTGCAGTCACCGTAGGCGGCCGAGGTCACGTCCCCGGCTCGGGTCGCGTGGTCGGCCCCCTCCTGGTAGAGCTCCATCGCCCGGTCCCACCGGCCCGCGGCGGCCGCGAAGATGCCGAGGTTGCTGAGGACGCGCGCCAGGTTCTCGGTATCCCCGAGTCGCTTGTAGATCTCGATGGCCCGCTCCGAATGGGTCGCCTCCGCCGGGCGGCCGAGTCGCACGAGCGCCCCGTCGAGGACCCAGCAGGCGTGTGCCAGGGCTCGCTCCTCCCCGGCCTGTTCGGCGTCGGCGATCGCCCGCAGACTGCTTCGCTCCGCCTCGGCGTTGCGCCCCTGGCGCAGCCGCACCCCGGCCAGCGCCGACCACAGCCGTGCCCGCAGCGCGACTACCTCCTGGCTCTCGAGGTCCTCGACGGCCGCCAGCGCCCGGCCGGCCCACCGCACGGCCGCCGTGATCTTCCCCGCCCGGGACGCCACCCCCGCATGCAGGTAGAACAGCTCGGCCAGCCGGATCGGGTCCCCGCCCGCCAGCCGTCGGGCCGCCGTGAACGCCGCGTGCGCCGCCGCCGGCTCCCCCGTCCGCCGCTGGGCCTCCCCGAGCGCCTCCCACACCCCGACGAGCTCCGCGGCCGGCGTCTCCGACGCCCGGGCCGCCTCGATCGCCCGCCGGTAGAGGCGGGCCGCGTCGGCGTGGGCCGACCGGCTCGCCGCCAGCTCGGCCGCCGCCAGCGCGTGGGGCATCGCCCGCTCCGGCTGCCCGGCCTCGAGGTGGTGCCAGGACAGCGCCGCCCGGTCGCCCTCGCCCCCCCGCTCGAGCCGCCGCTCGACCTGCCCGGCCACTCTCGCGTGGATCGCCCGCCGCGTCCGGAACGGGAGCGCCGCGTAGGCCGCCTCCCGGAGCGTCGCCCGGGCGAACCGGTGCTGACCGTCCTCGCTCGACACGAGCCCCTCCAGCCGCCGCCACGTCTCAGCGTCGGGCACCCGCCCCCCCGGCTCGAGCACGACCTCGACGTCCCGGTCAAAAAAGCTCATCCCGAGCACGGCCAGCCGGCGTACCAGGGCCCGATCGTTCGGCTCGAGGCCGTCGATCCGGGCCATCGCCGCCGCCTCGGCGCTGTCGGGCAGCTCGTCGCTCCCCGCCCCGAGGGCCAGCAGGTCGAGGAGGAACTGCGGGTTCCCGCCCGCCCGCTCGACCGCCAGCCCGACGACATACG
Source organism: Solirubrobacteraceae bacterium (assembly GCA_034664545.1). Classification (GTDB taxonomy): domain Bacteria; phylum Actinomycetota; class Thermoleophilia; order Solirubrobacterales; family Solirubrobacteraceae; genus Palsa-513. The sequence continues at coordinate 2,086 of JAXDHK010000246.1, read as the reverse complement.
GCGGGACCGGCCGGGCCTCGGTCGCCGCCTGCGCCAACCGGAGGGCGTCGGGGTCCGACAGGGCCTTCGGAGCCAGGTGCTCGACGTGATCCCCCGAGGGCGCGACGAACCCCGACCCCGTGGCCCGGCTCGTCACCAGGACCAGCCACGACGACTCGGCCAGGGCCCCGACCATCGCCTCGAGCAGCCCGGCCGACGCCTCGTCCATCAGATGGGCCTGCTCGATCTCGACCAGCGTCGGCACCCGGAGCTCCCGCCGCAGAAAGCGGATGACCACCTCGTGGGTCCGGTCGCGCCGGAACTCCCGGGCCAGGGCGTCGACCGCCGGCGTCGGCGGCGCGTCGGCGTCGACCACGATCCCCAGGAGCGGCAGCCACTCGAGCAGATCCGGATCCTCGGCCGCCACCTCCCTCCGGAGCCGGTCGAGCACCACCTCGTCCGGGTCGTCCCATCCGAGCCCCAGCAACTGGCGGACCAGATCCCGCCAGAGGGCGTACGGCGTCCCGGAGCTGTAGGCGTCGCACAGCCCGCTCACCACCCGCATGTCCCCGGCCGCGGCCTCCCGGGCCTCCATCGCCAGCCGGGACTTCCCGACCCCGGACTCGCCGGTCAGCTCGATGAGGCCACCCCGGCCGACCCGGGCCCGGCCGAGCCCGGCCTCGATCGCCGCCAGCTCCTCGGCCCGCCCGACCAGGGGGAGATCTCCGGTCGGCGCCGCGGCCGTCGGGCTCCGGCGGGCCCGACCGACCGACCAGGCGGTCACCGGCCGGGACTTCCCCTTCACCATGAACGGCGGCAGCTCTCTCAGGTCGAAGCTCGTCGCCGACCGGTCGAGGACCCCGGCCGTGGCCCACAGCTCCCCGTTCGGCGCCCTCGACATCAACCGGGCCGCCAGGTTGGTCGCGTCGCCCATCGTCGTGTACGTCCGCCGGTGCCCCGGCCCGACGTCCCCGGCGAACACCGCCCCCCGGTTGACCCCCACCCGGACCGGGATCCGCCGGTCGCCCTCGACCACCCGGCGCATCGCCAGGAGCATCCGCTCCTCGTCGTCCCCGACCGCCCGGGGGGCCCCGGCCGTCAGCATCAGCTTGCCCCCGTCGGCCTCGAGGTCCGACCCGAGCAGGGCGACCTCGAGCTCGTCGGCCGCGCATTGGACGTCGACGATCAGCTCGTGGAGCGCCTCCGCCGTCGCCTCCGGCCCGTCTCGGCGGACCAGGTCGTCGACCCCGGAGAAGCGGACGAAGGCCACGGTCACCGTCCGGTGCTCCGGCGGCTGGCGCCCGCCCCGGACATGGGCCCGGAGGGCCGTCGGCACGCACGAGGCCACCTCCTCCGGGCTCGGCGCCCACCGGGGCTCCGCCGGTGCCATGTCGTGGTCGAGCGGCGTCCGGCGCAGGAGGACCCCGCCCCCGAGCGGGGCCCCGACGCACCGCGCCGGGAGGAGGGCGGCCGTCGCCCGGCTCAGGAGGATCTGCCCGGCCCCGGCCTCGTGCTCGAGCTCGACCGTCGTCGTCGCCGGCGGCCCGGCGATGATCAGCTCCCGGTGGGAGTCCCCGACCACGAACAGGTGGAACGCCCCGCTGTTGACCCCGACCGACATCCGCAGGACCGCCCGGGCCCCGCCCGCCTCGATCTGGCCGACCTCCCGGAGCGTCTGGCGCATGACCGTCGCCGCCCGGCACGCCCGCCCGGCGTGGTTCTCGCCGTCGAAGAGGAGGAGCAGGGCGTCGCCCGCGAACTTCAGCAGGCTCCCCCCGTTGGCGTAGGCCGCGACCAGGAGCTCGGCGAAGCACGACCCGATCGCCTCGACCAGGTGCTCGGCCCCCACCCGCCCGAGCCGGGCCAGCCGCTCAGACAGGCGGGTGAACCCCGAGATGTCGGCGAACATCAGGGTCCCGTCGATCGTCTCGACCGCGTCTCCCGGCCCCGTCGCCAGGCGCCGCATCAGGGCCCGGGGCACGTAGGCCGTGAACACGTCCGGCTCCGCCCCGGCCGGTCCACCCGGATCGGTCACGGGCAGTCGAGCGTCGCGGATCACCGACACCGGTCCACCGTCTCGCATGACCGAACCTTACGGCGTCAGCCG
>JAXDHK010000245.1:0-19082 GCA_034664545.1 Solirubrobacteraceae bacterium | reverse complement strand
TCGGCTTCGGGATCGGGACACCCGAGCAGGCGGTCGAGGCCGCCGCGGCGGGGGCCGACGGGGTGATCATCGGGAGCCGGCTGGTCCGAGCCGCCGGGGAGTCCGAGGACCCGGCCGGGGCGGTCGGTGAGCTGGTGGCCGAGTTCGCCGGGGCCCTCGGCGTCGCCGCGTCGGTCTAGATAAGCTACCCCGGGTCATGGGCCTCGTTCTGGTCACGACCTTCGGGATGATCATGTGGATCATCCTCTGGGCGCTCGGCAGCAAGGGCCTCGACGCGTTCCTGGTCGCGGCGTTCGTGATCCTGCTCGGAGCGACCGGGCGGATCCTGACCCGCTACCTGCCCGGCCGCGCGCGCCGCGAATAGAATCCGTGGGCGCCGGACGGCCGTCCGGCCCGGGCGGACCGGGGCGCCGACCTCGCCATGGGGATGGGGGTGCTTCCGGCTTGGGCCAGCTTCGTTGGGCAGCACGCATCGCCGTCCTGGTCGCCGCCGCCGTCGCGGCGGGGTCGTCGCTGGCCGGGTGCGGCGGGATCGGGGGCGGGGGGGCCGCCGCGGCCGACCAGGCCCAGACCCTGACGATCTACTCGAGCCTGCCCCTCCAGGGTCCCGACCAGGCCCGGCAGACGAGCATCGTCGACGGCGAGAAGCTCGCCCTCGCCGAGGCCGGCGGCCGGGTCGGCCCGTTCCACGTGAGCTTCGCCTCGCTGACCGACTCGAACCCCCGGGCCGGGTCCTGGACGCCGGACGACACCCTCCAGGCGGCGCGGACGGCCTCGTCGGACCGGAGCACGATCGCCTACCTCGGCGACTGGGACTCGCCGGCCTCGGCCATCTCGCTGCCCCTCCTCAACGAGAGCGGGATCCTCCAGGTGAGCCCGGCGAGCACGTACGTCGGCCTGACCGAGGCGTCGCCGACCGACGGCCGGGGCGAGCCCGACCGGTACTACCCGTCGGCGGGACCCCGGACCTTCGCCCGGCTCGCCCCGTCGGACGTCGTCGAGGCCCAGGCGATGGTCGCCTACATGTCGGAGCTCGGGGTCCGGCGGCTGTTCGTGATCGGCGACTACGACGTGTTCAACGCCGACATCGCCGGGATCGTGGCCACCCTGGCCCCGGAGCGCGGGATCGCCGTGGTCGGGCACGCCCGGATCGACACCCGGTCGACCCAGGCCAGGCCGGCGGACTTCACCCAGCGGGTCGCGGGCGTCGCCGTGACCCGGGCCGACGCGGTGATCGTCGGGGGGACCGCCGGCGCCGGCGTCGAGGCGCTCTGGCAGGCCCTCCACGCGGGCGCGCCCCGGGCCAAGCTCTTCGCGGCGAGCTCGCTGGCCACCCCGGCGTTCGCGGCGGCTGCCGGCCGGACCGGTTCGGCGACCTACGTGACGAGCCCGGTGCTCGAGGCGACCGCCTATCCGGCGGCCGCCCAGCGCATGCTCCGCCGGTACCGGGCCGCCTTCGGCATCGACGGGACCCCGTACTCGCTGTACGGGTACGAGGCGATGAAGTACACCCTCGACGCGATCCGGGCGGCCGGATCCCACGGCGGCGACCGGGCGAGCGTCGTGCGCGCCTTCTTCGGGATGGGGCCGAGGGACTCGGTGCTCGGGCGCTACGCCATCACCCCGTCGGGCGACACCGATCTGACCAACATGGCCGGCTACCGGGTGGGCTCGGACGGGCGCCTGCGCTTCGACCGCCTCCTGCGCGCCGGCTGATGGCGCCCCGGCGACCCGGCCCCCGCCGACCCCGCCCCGGGTGATGACCGCCCGGAATCGTCGACTCGTGCTCGCTCGTCGCCCGACCGGGATGGTCGATCCCGACGTCGTGCGCCTCGAGGAGGGGCCGGTGCCCGAGCCGGGCCCGGGCCAGGCGCTGGTACGGGTCCGCTTCCTCTCCATCGACCCGACGATCCGGGGCTGGATGGACGACGCCTACGGCTACCTCCCGCCGATCGGGATCGGTGAGGTGATCCGGAGCGGTGGGGTGGGCGAGGTCGTCGAGAGCCGGAGCGACCGGTACCCGGCGGGCGCCCTCGTGCTGGGGTCGACCGGGTGGCAGGACTACGCGCTGGCCGGGGACGGGCAGGCCTGGATGGACGTGATCCCGGGCGGGATCTCGCCGACCGCGGCCCTGAGCGTGTTCGGCATCACGGGGATGACCGCCTACTTCGGCATGCTCGACGTCGGCCGGGTCCGGGCGGGCGACACCGTCGTCGTCTCCGCCGCCGCCGGGGCGACCGGGTCGGTCGCCGGCCAGATCGCCCGGATCAAGGGCGCCGCGAAGGTGATCGGACTCGCCGGCACTCCGGAGAAGTGCGCGTGGCTGGTCGAGGAGCTCGGCTTCGACGCGGCGATCGACTACCGGGCCGACGACCTCCGGGCTCGGCTGGGGGAGGAGGCCCCGGACGGCATCGATCTGTACTTCGACAACGTCGGAGGACCGCTGCTCGACGCCTGCCTCGGCCAGCTCGCCCTCCGGGGGCGGATCGTCCTCTGCGGGGCGATCTCCACCTACAACGACGCCGGGCGGCCTCGCGGGCCGTCCAACTACCTGAACCTGATCACCCGCCGGGGGCGGATGGAGGGCTTCATCATCCTCGACTACTTCGACCGCTTCCCCGAGGCCCAGGCCGAAATGGCCGGGTGGGTCGCCGGGGGGAGGGTCAAGCACGCGGAGCACGTCGTCGAGGGGCTCGAGCGGGCTCCGGAGGCGCTCAACCTCCTGTTCACCGGGGGGAACACCGGAAAGCTGATGGTCAAGGTCGACTGACCCGCGGCCCGGGGCGCGAGACCGCGCCGCGCGAGCGGTCCCGGTAAGTGCTAACTTACCGTTAGCCATGACTTACCGAGTTGACGGACTGGCGGCCCTGGCCGACCCGACCCGCCGGACGATCTTCGAGCGCCTGGCTGAGCGCCCCCGGGCGGTCGGGGACCTGGCGGGGGACCTGCCGATCAGTCGCCCGGCGGTCTCCCAGCACCTCAGGGTCCTCAAGGACGCCGGGCTCGTGGTCGACCGACCGGCCGGCAACCGGCGCATCTATGAGCTCGATCTGGACGGGGTCGGTGCGCTCCGCGCCTATCTCGACCAGTTCTGGAACCGATCCCTGACCGCCTTCAAGGCGGTCGCCGAACAAGGAGACGAGGAGGTCTCATGACCACGCAGAGCGCAGACACGTCGGTGCGGGCTTCGATCGAGGTCGCGGCACCGGTCGACCGGGCCTTCACCCTGTTCACCGAGGGGATCGGGAGCTGGTGGCCCCCGGACCACCACATCCTCGAGGGCGAGCTCGCCGAGATGGTCTTCGAGCCGCGCGCCGGCGGCCACGTCTACGACCGGGGAGTCGACGGGAGCGAGTGCCGGTGGGCCCGGGTCCTCGCCTACGACCCGCCGGACCGGGTCGTGTTCAGCTGGGACATCAGCACGAGGTGGAAGCTCGAGACCGACCCGGAGCGGACGAGCGAGGTCGAAGTTCGCTTCGTGGCCGACGGGCCCGACCGGACCCGGGTCGAGCTCGAGCACCGCCACCTCGAGCGCCACGGGGAGGGTTGGGAGCAGATGCGCGACGCCGTCGGGTCGCCCCTGGGATGGAGCCAGGGACTCGAGCGCCTGGCCGGGGCGCTCGCCGGCTGAGCGTCGAGGATCGGTCCCCGCCGTCCGGCCGGCGGGCGACCGGTCAGGGCCAGTCGATCCGCTCGGCTACCCGTCGACCCGGCTCAGTCGCCGAGCGCGGCCGCGAGCGCCCGGTCGAGGTCGGGGTGGACGAACTCGTACCCGAGGGAGGTGGCCCGGGTCGGGACCACCCGCTGGCCGCCGGTTACGATCGCGGACATCTCCCCGAAGAGCAGGCGGACCGCCGCCCGGGGGACCGGGGCGATCGCCGGGCGCCCGAGGGCCCGGCCCAACGCCTTGGAGAACGCGGCGTTGGTGACCGGGGTGGGCGCCGTGGCGTTGACCGGGCCGGCGTAGCGGTCGTCGTCGATGGCGGCGAGGTAGAGGCCGACGACGTCGTCGATCGAGATCCACGACATGTACTGGCGCCCCCCGGCGACGGGTCCGCCGATCCCGGCCCGGAACGGGGGGAGCATCTTGGCCAGGGCCCCGCCGTCCCGGCTGAGGACGACCCCGGTCCGGACGAGACAGACCCGGAGGCCGAGCCCCGCCCCGGCTCCGGCCGCCCGCTCCCAGTCGACGCAGATCTCGGCCGGCCAGTCGTCCCCGGCCGAGGACTCCTCGTCGAGCACCTCGTCGCCCCGGTCGCCGTAGTAGCCGACGGCCGAGGCGCTGATCAGGGCGCCGGGCCGGGGGGAGGCGGCGGCGGCGCCGGCCAGGAGGTGCTCGGTCCCGATCACCCGGCTCTCCCGGATCAGCCGCTTGGCCTTGGCCGTCCAGCGCTGGGCGAGGTTCTCGGCCGCGAGGTGGACGACGGCGTCGCGTCCGGCCAGCGCCTCGTGGGGGGCCGGGTCGCTCAGCGGGTCCCAGGTCACGCCGCGCTGGGGGTCGCGGCTCAGCGTCGTGACCTCGTCGCCCCGGGCCCGGAGGGCGGCGACGAGGGGGCGGCCGATCAGGCCGGTGGCGCCGGTCACCGTGACCTTCATCGGGACTCCGGCGCGGGGGACAGGCGGGAACAGGGCGTCGGCATCGGCGGTCGATCGTATTCGGCCCGGGGGCTGGCTTGGCCTCCGGAGCGGGGCCTAGAGTAGCCGTAGATGTCCGACCTCTTCCTGATCGACGGGAACAGCCTCGTCTACCGAGCCTTCTTCGCCCTGCCCGAGTCGATCGCCACGTCGACCGGGGAGCCGACCAACGCGATCTTCGGGTTCGCGTCGATGCTGGTCAAGATCGTCAGCGAGCACGGGGTGACGCCGACGATCGTGGCCTGGGACGCCGGGACGTCGGGCCGGACCGAGGTCTACCCGGAGTACAAGGCCCAGCGCCGGTCGCGCCCGGACCTCCTGCGGGCGCAGTGGCCGGCGTTCGAGCCCCTGGTCGAGGCGTTCGGGTACCGGAACGTCCGGGTCGAGGGCTTCGAGGCCGACGACGTGATCGCGACGATCGCCGAGCGGGCCCGGGAGGCGGGGATCTCGGTGACCATCGTGACCGGGGACCGGGACGCCTTCCAGCTGATCGACGAGGCCGGCCTCGTGGAGGTGATGGCGACCTCGCGGGGGATCACCGAGACCAAGCTCTACGACCACCAGGCGGTGATCGACCGGTACGGGATCCCCCCGGCCCTGGTTCCCGACTTCTACGGCCTGAAGGGCGACACGTCGGACAACATCCCCGGGGTCCCGGGGATCGGGGACAAGACGGCAAGCGACCTCCTGGTCCGGTTCGGGACGCTCGAGTCGGTGCTCGCGCACGTCGACGAGGTGGGGGGGGTCAAGCGGCGGGAGAACCTGGTCAACCACGCCGACGACGCCCGGGTCTCCAAGCGGCTGGCGACGATGAACCGGGAAGTCGGGCTTCCGTTCCCGGTAACCGACGCCCTCGACGGGGACCCGGACCGGTCGCGCCTGCGGGAGGTGTTCCGCCGGTACGAGCTCCGCGACCCGCTCCGCCGCCTCGAGGAGGCGCTGGGGAGCGCCGAGGCTGCGGCGCCGGCCCCGGCGGCGGACCGGAGCCTGACCGGGCGCGTGCGCGAGGGGACGCTCGACGCGGTGGCCCGGCTCCCACCGGCCCGGGAGATCGCCGTGGCGGTCCGGGCGCCCGAGATCCCGGAGGGGGCCCTCTTCGCCGAGGCCGCGGGGTGGCGCTTCGGGGCGGCCGCGGGGGCCGAGGTCATCGTCGGCTCGTGTGCGGATCCCTCGGAGCTGGTATCGGCCTGCGGGGGGCGCCCCGTGCTCGCGCACGACGCCAAGTCGTTCGGCCGCGTTCCTGAGCACCTGGCCCACGACACGCTCTTGGGTGCCTACCTGCTGGAGCCGGCCCGCCGGGGGTATCCGCTGGCCGAGCTCTGCGAGGAGCGCGGGCTCGCCTCGGCGGTCGAGGACGCGGCCGGGGCCGAGGCCCTCCTGGTGGCGGCCCTGGCCGAGCTCCAGCGCCAGGAGCTCACCGACCGGGGGCTCGACCCGCTCCTGCGCGAGGTCGAGCTGCCCCTGGTCGACGTGCTCCGGGCGATGGAGCTCCAGGGCGTCCGGCTGAACCTCCCCCGGCTGGCCGAGATCACCGAGCGGGTCCGGGCGGAGGTCGACCGGCTCGAGCAGGAGATCTACGCGGCGTGCGGGGAGGAGTTCGTGATCGGCTCGCCCCAGCAGCTGGCCGAGATCCTCTTCGTCAAGCTCGGCCTCTCCCGCAAGCGCCGGGGGAAGACCGGGTTCTCGACCGACGCCCGGGTCCTGGCGGCGATCCGCCACGAGCACGAGGTGATCGGGATGGTCGAGCGCTGGCGGGAGCTCTCGACCCTGGTCAAGACCTACCTCGAGCCCCTGCCCGAGCTCGTCGACGGGGAGTCCCGGCTCCACACGACGTTCCTCCAGACGGTGGCGACCACCGGCCGGCTCTCGTCGACCAACCCGAACCTCCAGAACGTCCCGATCCGGACCCCGCTCGGCCGGGAGATCCGGGGCTGCTTCGAGGCGGCGCCGGGGAAGCTCCTGGTCTCGGCCGACTACTCGCAGGTCGAGCTCCGGGTCCTCGCCCAGCTGGCCGGGGAGCCGGTGCTCAAGGAGATCTTCCACCGGGGGGAGGACGTCCACACGGCGACGGCGTGCCAGGTGTTCGGGGTCGAGCCGGACGAGCTCGACGCGGGGATGCGCTCGAAGGCGAAGATGGTCAACTACGGAATCGTCTACGGGCTGACCGACTTCGGGCTGGCCGACCGGCTCCAGATCGAGCGGGCGGAGGCGGCGGGGTTCATCGAGCGCTACCTCGAGCGCTTCCCGGCCGTCCGGGCCTTCATCGACCGGACGATCGTCGAGGCGACCGACCGGGGCTACGTGACGACGCTGCTCGGGCGCCGGCGGCAGATCCCGGAGCTCCGGGCGCGCAACTACCAGCAGCGGACGCTCGGGGAGCGGCTGGCCGTCAACACCGTCATCCAGGGGACGGCGGCCGACATCATCAAGGTGGCGATGGTCCGCTGCCACCGGGCGCTCGAGGAGCTCGAGACCCGGCTGATCCTCCAGATCCACGACGAGCTCCTCTTCGAGGGGCCGCCGGGGGAGACCGACGAGGTCAGCCGGATCGTCTGCGCCGAGATGACCGGGGCCTGGGAGCTCGACCCACCGCTGGCGGTCGACGTCGGGGTCGGGGCCAACTGGCTCGAGGCGAAGTAGCCCCACCCGGGGCTCGCGGCGAAGTAGGCCCGCCCCGGCGCTCGGGTCTGGACCGCGGGCGGGAAGTAGCCCCACCCGGGGCTCGCGGCGGAGTCGGCCCGCCCCGGCGCTCGGGTCAGGACCTCGGGCGGGAAGTAGCCCCACCCGGGGCTCGCGGCGAAGTCGGCTCACCCCGGCGCTCGGGTCAGGACCGCGGGCGGGTCGGCCCCGGCCCCGGGGCCGTCTGCTCGCGGGGGGCGGCCCGGGCGGCGAGGCGGCGCTCCCGGTCGCGCTGCTCCCAGTCCTTGGCCACCATGCAGACGGTGAAGGCCCAGGGTCGCCCCCGCCGGACCCGCCGGACGTTGAGCGCGACGTAGAGGACGGCGAGGCCGGCGAGGAGGATGAGCAGGGCGGTCATGCGGGTTTCTACGCGCCGGCCGGGGATCCGGATTAGCCGGCGGGAGTACGCTTGGCCGATGCGGCGGTCTGGGTGGGTCGTGCCGGTTGTGCTCGTCCTCTGCATTCCGGCGGCCCCGGCCGCCGGCCGGAGCCCCCGGCAGCCGTCGGCGGCGTCGATTCGCCCGGCCCCGGTCCCGGCCGCCGCCCGGAGCGCCCGGCATCCGTCGGCGGCGTCGATTCGCCCGGCCCCGGTCCCGGCCGCCGCCCGGAGCGCCCGGCATCCGTCGGCGGCGTCGATCCGGCCGCGGACCTTTGGGTCGTGCGCCGACCTTGTCGGCTACGCCCGGCGGAACCTCGCCGCCACCCGCGGGGTGCCCGAGCCCTCGCTGTTCGCCTTCGCCCAGGGCGCTCCGTCGGCCCCGACCCTCCCGGCGAGCACGGCGCCGGCGCGGGCGCCGGCGGCGAGCGGGATCCAGGGCCAGCAGGTCGCGGCCAACGCCGACCAGAGCGCCCCGCCGAGCTTCTCGCCGACCAACAACCAGGAGGCCGGGGTCGACGAGCCGGACATCGTCAAGACCGACGGAACGACGCTCTACACCGTCGCCCAGGGCCGGGTCCTGGCCGTCAGCCTTGGGGGCCCGGCGCCCCGCCTGGTCGGGACCCTGGCCCTCGGGGCCGGCGACGGGGAGCCCGTCCTGCTGCTCCGGGGGAGCCGCCTGATCGTGATCTCGTCGTCCGGGTCGATCGGGGGCTACGTCGCCGAGCCGATCGCCCCGCGGACCGGGGTCGCCCCCCCGGCGATCGCCCCGCGGACCGGGGTCCCCCACCCGGCGAACGCCCCGCCGACCGGGGTCGCCCACCCGGCGATCGCCCCGCCGACGCCCTACGGGCTCGCGAGCACCACGGTCCGCGAGGTCGACGTCCACGACCCGGGGGCGATGAAGGTGACGCGGACGATGACCGTCGACGGGGCATTCGTCGACGCCCGCCAGAACGGGCCGACGGCGCGCCTAGTGATCAGCTCCTCGCCCCGGGCGGTCCCCGTCCCCGCCGACCGGGGCCGGGCGGGCGGCTGGGTCCCGAACCGTCGGTTCCGCAGCGCCCTGACCGGCCGCCGGTACGTCCGGCCGGTCGCCCCGTGCGACACGATCCGCCGACCGGTCGAGTTCTCCGGCCTCGGGATGCTGACCATCCTCACCCTCGACCTCGACCGGGGGCTGTGGACGGCGGGCTCGACGGCGCTGATGGCCGACGCCCGGGTGGTCTACGGATCCCCGACCAGCCTCTACGTCGCCACCCAGAAGTGGATCGATCCGACGCTCGCCCCGAGCCGGCTCCCGGCGACCACGGCGACGGTGATCGACCGGTTCGACGTCAGCGATCCCGCCCGGACGACGCTCGTCGCCAGCGGCTCGGTTCCGGGCTACCTGCTCAACCGGTTCTCCCTCTCCGAGTACCACGGGGACCTCCGGGTGGCGACGACGACCACGCCGATCTGGTGGGGCGGGGGGGCCCGCGGGGGGGCGAGGAGCCAGAGCTCGGTGACCGTCCTGCGCCGGACCGGCGGACTCCTCGCGCCCGTCGGCCAGGTCTCCGGCCTCGGGTCGGGCCAGCAGATCTACTCGGTCCGCTTCGTCGAGGACACCGGGTACGTAGTCACCTTCCACCAGGTCGACCCCCTCTACACGATCGACCTCCGGACGCCGACCGCCCCCCGGGTGGCCGGTCAGCTCGAGCTCGCCGGCTACTCGTCCTACCTCCAGCTGCTCGCCCCCGGGCTACTGCTCGGGATCGGGCAGGACGTCGGTCAGGGCAACGAGCCGACCGGGGCCCAGCTCGAGCTGTTCGACGTCTCCGACCCGAGCGCCCCCCGCCTCCTCCAGAAGACGCTCCTGGCCGGAGGGTCCTCGGAGGCCCAGTACGACCCCCACGCCTTCCTCTACTGGCCGCCGACCGGGCTCGCCGTGCTCCCCGTCCAGATCTATCCGAGCTCCGGGGCGGACGGCGGGCCCGGGACGATCCCCCCGACCGGGGCGGTCGCCTCCTCGCCCATCCTGCCTCCGACGCCCGGGTTCATCGGCGCGATCGGCTACCACGTCGACCGGTCGGGGATCGCCGAGGTCGGCCGGATCACGAGCGAGCCCCTCGACCCGGGCTACTCCCCGGCGATCCGGCGCTCGGTCGTCGTCGGGGATCGGCTCCTCACGATCTCCGACGGTGGGGTGATCGACTCCCGCCTCGACACCCTGGCGCCCCAGGGCTTCGTCGCCTTCCCCCCGGCGGCCCCCCCGCCTCCGATCCCGCTGGCCGCCGCCCCCCCGCCCCTGCGCTGAGCGGGACGGCTCGGGGTCACCCGAGCCCGGGGCGCCGCCGGCGCTCGTAGTGGCGCGCCTGGCGGGCGCGGTTCCCACACGCGTCCGAGCACCATTCGCGGCGGGGGTGGTCGCGCAGGAAGATGAGCACGCAGCCCGGCGCCCGGCACGACCCGAGCCGGTCGGGGCCGGTGAGGAGGTCGACGGCGTCGCCGGCGAGGGCGGCGATGATGATGTCGGCCCGGCTCGCCCCGTGGAAGTCGGTGCCCCGCCCGGCCCCGGCGTCCGGCCGGGACTCGACGGTCGGCGACCGGGGGGCCCGGCGGCTCGCCCGGTTGATGGCCTCGAGGACCCCCGGGTCCTGGGGGTCGCCGTCGACCGCGGCCCGGAGGGCGACCCGGACGGCGGCCCGCAGGGCGACCAGATCCTCGATCCCCGGGTCCGGGCCCGGTGGGACCCCGGGGATCGGCAGCCGCCGGGCCACGGCGTCGATCCAGGCCCGGGCCTGGTCGGGATCGGCCAGCCCGTCGACGAGCCCCCCCGGGGCGGCGTAGAGAGTGTTGTGGAGCTCGACCGCCGGGGGCCCGTCCCGCAGCGGACCCGAGTAGGGCGTGGCCATGACCTAACGATAGCCGGGGTTGACAACCGTTATACGGTCTAATGGGAGACATCCGACCAAGCCGTTAGCATGCTCCCGCCCCGACCCCCGGAGGCCACACGATGACGCGAACACCCGTACCGCCGTTCGACGAGGCCGGCGCCCGGCAGAAGGTCCAGGCGGCCGAGGACGCCTGGAACACCCGCGATCCCGAGCGGGTGGCCGGGGCCTACACCCCCGACTCGGTCTGGCGCAACCGGTCGGAGTTCTTCTCCGGCCGGGAGGAGATCGTCGCGTTCCTGACGGCGAAGTGGGAGCGCGAGCACGACTACGCCCTGCGCAAGAGCCTCTGGGCCTACACCGCCGACCGGATCGCCGTGCGCTTCCAGTACGAGTGGCACGACGACGACGGGCAGTGGTGGCGCAGCTACGGGAACGAGAACTGGGAGTTCGACGCCGACGGCTACATGCGCCGGCGGGAGGCGAGCATCAACGACGTCCCCATCGCCCCCGAGGAGCGCCGGATCCTCGGACCGCGGCCGAAAGACGAGCACGACGCGGCCCTGCCGCTCCGATGACCGGGTCGGGAGCCGCTCCGGATGATCGTCACTTGCACGTTGCCGGACTCTGGCGCTACCCGGTCAAGTCGTTGCGGGCCGAGCCGCTCGAGACGGCCGCGCTGACCCCGGACGGGGTGGCCGGGGACCGCCTCGTCCACGTCCGCGGGGACCGGGGACCCCTGACCGGCCGCACCCGCCACCGGCTCCTGACCATCCCCGCCGCGACCGGGCCGGACGGCGTCCCGCTCGTCGCCGGTCACCGGTGGGACTCGGCCGAGGCTGCCGCGGTCGTCCGCGACCGGGCCGGCCCCCCGGCTCGACTGGCCGCCCACGACGGGCCCGAGCGCTTCGACATCCTCAACCTCCTCGTCGCCACCGACGGAGCCGTCGCCGCCCTCGGCGCCGACATCCGCCGCCTGCGGCCCAACCTCCTGATCGGCGGGGTCCCCGGCGACGCGGAGCGGACCTGGCCGGGCCGGGCGCTCGCGATCGGCGACGCCCTGATCGGGATCCATTCGGTCCGCCGGCGCTGCGTGGTCACGACGATCGATCCCGACACCGGGGCTCAGGAGGTCGGGGTGCTCCGGGACATCAACGACCGCTTCGGCGGGCGGATCGCCCTCGACGCCTGGGTGATCCGGCCGGGGACGGTCGCGCTCGGCGATCGGGTCGCCCTCGTCGAGACGACGGCCGTGCCCGGGGTCCTCGGCGGGTGGACGGTCGGTGCGCCCTACGCCGCGCTGAGCGCCCGGGGGGTCGCCCGGGTCGGCGGGCCGGTGGGTCCGGCGAGCGCGAACGACGGCGGGGCGATCGCCAGGTAGTGGTTGAACGACCAGTCGATGACCCGCTTGCGCCCGAGCGCCCCGATGACCCCGCTCAGCACCCGGCGGTCGGTCAGGCGCCCGACGGCGTGCTGGGCGTTCAGCAGCCAGTTGTACTGCCAGGCGTGGTCGGCGCTGAACGCTCCGTAGCGCTCGAGCGCCTGCTCCCGGGAGAGCCGGCCGTCGACCACGAGGCGGAGCTCCCGCCCGAGGGCGAGCCCGAAGTACAGCGCCGTCCGGATGCCCTCGGCGGTCAGCGGGAGGCAGTGGCCGGCCGAGTCCCCGGCGAAGAACACCCCGTCCTCGACGGCCGGGCGCAGCTGGTGGGGGATCCAGTTGCCCTGGTAGCGGACGGCGTCGACGCCGAGCTCCCCGGCCAGGCGGAGCGTCCCCGCCTTGACGTGGTCCCGGGGCTCGAAGGACCCGACCCCGACCCGGAGCTCCCCCCCGGCCGGGAAGCTCCAGGCGTAGCCGGCCCGGATGTACCGCCGGTCGATCCAGATCTCGAGATCCTCGCCCGACCCGTGGGGATGGACCTCGAGTCCCCGGGAGAGGCGGGCCTCCGGGGGCTGGACGCCCGACCGGGGGGCGAGCACCCGGCGCCAGCCGAGCCCGTCGACCACGAGCGGGGCCCGGAGCTCACCCCGGTCGGTCGAGACGGTGTGGCAGACCCCCGGGGCGATCGCCTCGACCTTGGCCGTCTCGAACTCGGCGGTCGGGGACTGGTCGCGCAGGAGGGAGCAGAGCTCCCGGTAGTCGAAGGTCGAGAACGTCCACGGAAGGGGGTAGCGGACGGACCCGTGGACGGTGTGGATCACGAGCTCGTCGAAGGTCTGGCGGATCGACGCTTCGAGGTCGAGGTTCTCGAGCCACTCGGTCGGCGCCGCGCAGGCGGAGGTCTGGCGCTCGCCGACCTCGTACCGGTCGACGACGAGGACCTTCGCCCCGGTTCCCTCGAGCTCCCGGGCGACGGCCAGGCCGGCGAAGCTGGCCCCGCAGATCAGGACGTCGCAGTCGCGCTCGAGCGCGGTCCGCTCGGCGCCGCGCTTGGTGGCCCGGACCGCCATTACGCTGATGATACGGAGCCCCAGGCGTAGAGCCGGTCGGCCCCGGCTGCGCTACCCTTCGGCCGGTGCAGACACTCATCGACAATCCCTCCGCGACCATCGTCGAGGGCTCCAACGGCTTACTGCTCGAAATTGACGGGCAGGTAGTACCCAACTACGACGCGACGCTGCGCCCCTTCGAGGAGGGGGAGGTCGTCACCGGCCATGTGGTGCGGATCGATCAGGACGAGGTCCTGGTCGACATCGGCTACAAGTCCGAGGGCGTAATCCCGGCCAACGAGCTGTCGATCCGCAAGTCGGTCGACCCCCACGACGAGGTCGAGCTCGGCGAGGAGGTCGACGCCCTCGTCCTCACCAAGGAGGACCAGGACGGCCGCCTGATCATGTCCAAGAAGCGCGCGCGCTTCGAGAAGGCATGGCGCCGGATCGAGGCCGCCGCCGAGTCGGGCGAGCCGGTCGAGGGGACGGTCATCGAGGTCGTCAAGGGCGGACTGATCATCGACCTCGGGGTTCGCGGCTTCCTTCCCGCCTCGCTCGTCGACATCCGCCGGGTCCCGAACCTCGACGAGCACATGGGCACGAAGATCGAGTGCAAGGTGATCGAGCTCAACCGGTCCCGCAACAACGTCGTCCTCTCCCGCCGGGCCGTGCTCGAGGAGGAGCGCAAGGAGGTCCGCCAGCAGATCCTCGACCGACTCCAGCCGGGCCTGGTCGTCGAGGGCCAGATCTCCAACATCGTCGACTTCGGGGCCTTCGTCGACCTCGACGGGATCGACGGATTGATTCACATCTCCGAGCTCTCGTGGTCGCACGTCAACCACCCGAGCGAGCTGCTCTCGATCGGCGACACCGTCCAGGTCAAGGTGCTCGACATCGACCGTGACCGTCAGCGCATCTCCCTCGGGCTCAAGCAGACCCAGGAGGATCCGTGGCAGCGGATCGTCGACACCTACAACGTCGGCGACGAGCTCGCCGGCAAGGTGACCAAGGTCGTGACCTTCGGTGCCTTCGTCGAGATCCTCGACGGGGTCGAGGGCCTCGTCCACATCTCGGAGCTCGCCACCCACCACGTCGAGAACCCCCGGGAGATCGTCCAGCCTGGCGACGACGTCCGGGTCAAGATCCTCGAGATCGACTCCGAGCGCCGGCGGCTGTCGCTCTCGGTCAAGCGCGTCGAGAACCAGATCCTCCCGATCCGGACCCTCGAGCCCTCGGAGGACGGCGCCGACGGCGCGGCCCCCGCCGACGACCCGACGGCCGGCGCCGGCGACTCGACGGCCGAGTCTGGCGATCCGACGGCCGCGTCTGCCGATCCGACGGTCGAGTCCGCGGATCCGACGGCCGAGTCGGCCGACCCGGGGTCCGAGTCCGACCCGGTCCCGGTCGCGAGCTCGGGCGAAGCGGTCGAGTCAGCCCCGGACGAGACCCCGGCGGCCGCCGTCGCCGGACCGTCCGAGCCCGCCGCGACCGACGCCCTGCCGGACGCCGTCTAGCTCCGGACCCGCAGGCCGGGCCGGTCCGCCGTTCGTCGGCTTGACCGGCGGCCTCGGGGCGGGCAAGTCGACGGCCCTGGCCGGCCTCGAGCGCCTCGGGGCGGCGGTCCTGTCGACCGACGCGGTCGTCCACGAGCTCTACGCGTCGGATGCCGTCCGCGACGCGGTCCGGGCGCGGTTGGGGCCCGAGGTGGTCAGGGACGGCCGGGTCGACCGGGCGGCGGTCGCCCGGAGGGTGTTTGCCGACGAGGCGGACCGGCGCTGGCTCGAGGGGCTGCTCTGGCCGCTCGTCGGCGAGCGGGTGGCCGCCTTCCGGGCGGCGGCCGGGGCCCGGGTCCCGGTGCCGCCGGTCGTGGTGATAGAGACCCCGCTACTGTTCGAGGCTGGGTTGGCCGACGCGTACGACGCGACGATCGCCGTGGTGGCCGACGACGATCTCCGGGAGACCCGAGCCGGAGGACGCGGCCACGAGGCGCTCGCCGAGCGCGAGCGCCGCCAGCTCAGCCAGGAGGAGAAGGCGCGACGGGCGACACACGTAGTGCACAACAGCGGCAGCCTCGAGGAGTTGGAGCACAGGCTCGGGGAGGTGCTCGCGCAACTGATCGGATGAGACGCGGCCCGAGCCGGGGCGCGGTCGCCGTCCGCCGTCTGTTCTTGCTCGTCGCGGCCGGGGCGGTCGGCCTGGCGATCGCCTGGCCGGCGCTCCACACCGAGCTGCGGAAGCTGACCCTCCCGCTCGACCACGCCGACATCATCCGCCAGCAGGCGCGACAGAAGCAGGTCGATCCGGCGCTGATCGCCGCCGTGATCTACGCCGAGACGAAGTTCAACCCCCGGCCGTCGTCGGCCGGGGCCGAGGGGCTCATGCAGATCCTTCCGGCGACGGCGACCTTCCTCGCCCACCGGTCGGGGGCGACCTCGTTCACCGTCGCCGACCTCGGGACCCCCCAGGTCAACATCGCCTACGGGAGCTACTACCTCCGGTACCTCCTCGACCGCTACGACCACAACGAGACCCTGGCCCTCGCCGCCTACAACGGCGGGGCGGGCAACGTCGACGGGTGGCTGAGCCGGGCCCACGGCCAGGGCCGGAGCTTCACGCTGGCGAGCATCCCCTTCCCGGAGACCCGGGCCTACGTCGAGAAGGTCGAGCAGGCCCAGCGCGACTACCGGGCCAACTATGCCGCCGAGCTCGGGCTCGGGCCGCGCTGATCCTGGGCTGACCCGGCGCCGACCCGCCCGGGGACCGCGGTCTCTGCCAGGCTGCGTGTCGATGCCCGCCTCCTCGCGCCGGCCCTACGCCGCCCGGATGCCGCCGCTCGACCGGCGCCGGCAGCTACTGGATGCCGCGCTGGCGGTGATCATCCGAGACGGGTACGGAGCGGTCTCGATCGAGACGATCGCCCGGGAGGCCGAGGTCTCCCGGCCGGTGATCTACGGCGTGTTCGCAGGCCTCGGGGAGCTGCTCGAAGCCCTGCTCGACCGCCAGGAGCAACGGGCTCTCGCCCAGCTGAGCCGGGTGCTGCCCGCGGTCCCGGCCGACGAGGATCCCGACCGGTTCCTGGTCGGCGTCGCCCGGTCCCTGGCCGAGGCCGTCGCCGGGGACCCCGACACCTGGCGGCCGATCCTCCTGCCGCCCGAAGGCACGCCGGCAGCGGTCCGGGAGCGGGTCGACCGCGACCGTGAGCGCGTTCGTCGTCAGGTCGAGGTGCTGCTGGAATGGTCGGTCGCCCGCCGGGGCGGACCCCCGGGATTCGACGTCGAGCTCGCCTCCCACGCCCTGGTCGCCGTCGCCGAGCACGGGGGCCGTCTGGTGCTCAGCGACTCGGAGCGGTTCTCGCCGTCGCGGCTGGCGGGGCTCGTCGAGGTGCTCCTCGGCGCATCCGCCCCCCTTTCGGACGGCCCTTGAACCAAAGCTACGCTGGTGTAGTATTGGCGCCGAGTTCCCTCGACCGAGACGAGGTTCCATGCCCAAGCCCCAGCCGGTAGAGCCCCACGAGGACTACGGGTTCTTCGGACCCGACTCCGTCACCTGGCGGGTCTGGAGGTATCCGACGTCGCTGACCGTCGGCTTTCAGCGCTCCGTGGTCATCGAGGAGCTCGACCCGGCGCTGATCGCCGCGGTCGACAAGACCGGCGCGGTCCGGTCCCGGCCGCGGACCCGCTACGACCGGACGCTGTGCTACTTCGCCCGGGTCGCGTTCGGCGACAGCCGGTCGACGGCCAAGGCCGCGGACGTCCTCGTGAAGATCCACTCCAAGGCGGTCGGGATCGAGCCGGTGAGCGGGAACCGCTACGACGCGAACGACCCTGAGTCCCAGCTCTGGATCCACCTGACCGCCTGGCACTCGATCCTCTACGCCTACGAGCGGTACGGCCCGGGCCGGCTCTCGGCCGCCGACGAGGCCCGGTACTGGGCGGAGTGCGCGGTTGCCGCCGAGCTCCAGACGTGCGACCCGGCCGACGTGCCCCGGACGCGTGAGGGGGTCCGCGAGTACTTCGCCGAGATGCGACCCCGCCTCGCCGGATCCGAGGCCGCCCAGTCGATGATGGACTTCCTCCTCGACGCCAAGGCGATGTTCCCGCCCGTCCCGTTGCTCCTCAAGCCGACGATGATGGTCGTCAACAAGACGATGCGGGTGGCGACGATCGCGACGATGCCGGGCTGGATGCGCCGGATGGCCGGGGTCCGCCAGTCGCGCCTGGTCGACGCCCTGGTCGCGCCGGTGATGAAGGTCACCTTTCGGGTCGTCCACCGCAGCCGGCGCCTCGAGCTGGCCATCCTCCACCAGATGTCGCCGTCGACCGTCCCGATCGTCGCGCCGATCTTCCTCGGGATTCCGCCTCGGACGGCCGAGACCCTGACCCCGGCGGAGGCGCGCGAGCGCTACGGCTACGCGCCGCCGGCCGAGGCTCACCGGGAATGGCGCGAGCGCCAGCGGGCCCGGGTCCTGGCCGGCCAAACCCCGAGCGACGCCGGGCTCGTCGAGTCGGAGGCCCTCCTGGGCGCCATGTCCTGAGGCCGGATCGAGCCCGTGGGGCGGGGCCGGAGGCCGCCACCGGCCCGGGGCCAGTCCTGGCCGGCCGGGGCGCGCCAAGCCCGGGCGGGTCCGGAGCCGATGCGCCCGGCACGGGGTGTAGCCTCGAGATATCCCTCCGTTCAAGCTCGATCCCATCTTCACCCCGGCGGCCGACCAGCCCCGGGCGATCCGGGAGATCGCCGCCTCGATCGAGGCGGGCGACCGGTTCACGACCCTGCTCGGGGCGACGGGGACCGGGAAGACGATGACGATGGCCGGGGTGATCCAGGAGGTCCAGCGGCCGGCGTTGATCATCGCCCACAACAAGACGCTCGCGGCCCAGCTGTGCAACGAGTTCCGGACCTACTTTCCGGACAACTCGGTCGAGTACTTCGTCTCCTACTACGACTACTACCAGCCCGAGGCCTACGTCCCGAGCCGGGACCTGTACATCGAGAAGGACTCGTCGATCAACCAGGAGATCGACCGGCTCCGCCACTCGGCGACGGCGGCGGTCCACGCCCGACGGGACGTGGTGATCGTCGCCTCGGTCTCGTGCATCTACGGCCTCGGGTCGCCCCAGGTCTACGAGATGAACATGCAGCTCCTGCGCCGGGGCGAGGAGATCGACCGGGACAAGCTCCTGCGCAAGCTGGTCTCGATCCAGTACACCCGCAACGAGACGGTCCTGGCCCGGGGGAACTTCCGGGTCCGGGGGGAGACGCTCGAGATCTTCCCGGCCTACGCCGAGACCGCCTACCGGATCACGCTGTTCGGGGACGAGGTCGAGTCGCTGTCGGAGTTCGACCCCCTGACCGGGGAGCTCATCGCCGCCGACCTCGAGCACGTGGCGGTCTGGCCAGCCACCCACTACAACGTGGCCGAGGGGACGATCGAGCGGGCGGTCGAGGAGATCGGCCGGGAGCTGAACGCCCGGTGCGCCGAGCTGGAGGCCGAGGGCAAGCTGCTCGAGGCCCATCGCCTGCGCCAGCGGACCCAGTACGACATGGAGATGATGCGGGAGGTCGGCTTCTGCTCGGGGATCGAGAACTACTCCCGGGTGCTCGACGGACGCAAGCCCGGGGACCGGCCGTACTGCCTGCTCGACTACTTCCCCGACGACTTCGTCTGCTTCATCGACGAGTCCCACCAGACGGTGCCCCAGCTCGGGGGGATGTACGAGGGGGACCGGTCGCGCAAGCAGACGCTGGTCGACTACGGCTTCCGCCTCCCGAGCGCGCTCGACAACCGGCCGCAGAAGTTCGAGGAGTACCTGTCGATCACCCCCCAGATCGTGTTCGTCTCGGCGACCCCGGGCCAGTACGAGCGGACCCGTTCGGGGAAGGTGGTCGAGCAGATCGTCCGCCCGACGGGGATCGTCGATCCGATGGTCGAGGTCCGTCCGACCCGCCACCAGATCGACGACCTGATGGGCGAGATCCGCCTCCGGGTGCAGCGGAGCGAGCGGGTGCTGGTGACGACGCTGACCAAGAAGATGTCCGAGGACCTGACCGACTACCTACTGGAGAACGGCGTCCGCGCCCGCTACCTGCACAGC
>JAXDHK010000244.1:0-3508 GCA_034664545.1 Solirubrobacteraceae bacterium | reverse complement strand
GGGAGGGCCCGGGAGCGGGCGCCGGCGCGGGCGCGGGCGGCGGCGGCGGAGGCTCCGGGGCCGGGGCGGGCGCGGCCATGGGCGGGGGCGGCGGCTCCGGGGCCGGGGCGGCGGGCGCGGCTGGGGGCGGGAGGGCGAGGAGGCCCCGTAGCTGGGCGAAGTCCTCCCGGAGGGTCTCGAGCATGCGCGGGGTGTAGAGCGCGGCCGCCGGGTGGTAGATCGGGAAGATCCGCACCGACCGGCCCCCGAGCGCCCGGACCTCGGGCCGTCCGTGGAGGCGGCTGATCCCGGTCGGGTCCTCCCGGAGGAGCTTGGTCGCGAAGTTCCCGAGCGTGCAGATCACCCGGGGCTCGATCAGCTCGACCTGGCGGCGCAGGTACGGATGGCAGTTCTCGATCTCCCCGGGCAGGGGGTCCCGGTTCCCGGGGGGCCGGCACTTGAGCACGTTGACGATGAACACGTCGGCCCGGGACAGGCCGATCTCGACGAGCAGCCGCTCGAGGAGCTTCCCGGCGGCGCCCACGAACGGCAGCCCCTGGAGATCCTCGTTCGCCCCGGGGGCCTCGCCGACGAACATCAGGTCGGCGTCGGCGTTGCCCGCCCCGAAGACCACCGTGTTCCGGGTCGAGGCGAGCTGTGGACACCGGGTGCAGGTCGAGGCCTGCTCGTAGAGGGCCTTGAGGGCCTGGCGACGCTCGGGAGCGCTGGACGACATAGCTCGATCGTAGTCGCGGCCCGTGGGACCGGTGGCCGGGTCGGGTATCCTTGCGGCTGGACCGTCACTCCCACGAGGACGGATCCGAGCCCCCATCGCCGCAGATTTCGCGGCCGGTATCCCCGGAAAGGGAACTGGACCGGAGCATGACCCCCCTGAAGACGATCACCACCGTCGCGGAGCTCCGCCGGGCCGTCGCCCGCGAGCGGGCCGAAGGACGGACGATCGGTCTCGTGGCGACGATGGGGGCCCTCCACGACGGGCACCTGTCGCTCGTCCGCCGGGCCCGGGCCGACGGCGGAGCGGTCGTGATGTCGGTCTTCGTCAACCCGACCCAGTTCGACTCGGGCGAGGACCTCGCCGCCTACCCCCGCGACGAGGCCCGGGACGCCCGGTTGGCCGAGCAGGCCGGGGTCGACATCCTCTTCGCCCCCCCGGACCCCGAGGTGTACCCCGACGGCTTCGCCACGACGGTGACCGTCGCCGGACTCACCGACGGGCTCTGCGGCCGCGGGCGCGGGCCGGCGCACTTCGCCGGGGTGGCCACGGTCGTGACCAAGCTCCTCAACATGGTCGCCCCCGACGTCGCCTACTTCGGCCAGAAGGACGCCCAGCAGGTCGCGGTGATCCGCCGGCTGGTCCGGGACCTCGACATCCCGGTGCGGATCGAGGTCTGCCCGACCGTCCGGGAGGCCGACGGCCTGGCCATGTCGAGCCGCAACCGCCGGCTGAGCCCCGTCGACCGGGCCCGGGCGGTCGGCCTCAGCCGCGCCCTCCACGCCGCCCAGGAGGCCGCGGACGGGGGCGAGCGCGATCCCCGCGAGCTTGCCCGGGTGGCCCGCGCCGAGCTCGCCGACCACGAGATCGAGCCCGAGTACGTCGAGCTCGTCTCCCCCGAGACCATGGCCCCCCCGGTCGGCCCCGAGCACGGGCCGGTGCTGCTCGCGCTGGCCGCCCGGGTCGGGGCCGCCCGGCTGATCGACAACACCCTGATCGTCACCCCCGCCCGTCCCCGGACCCCCCCGGCGCCGGGCATCCCCACCCCCGCCTCCACCACCCCCTGACCCCGAGGAACTGAGGACGCCGAGATGCAGCGCACGATGCTCAAAGCGAAGATCCACCGGGCCACGGTCACCGAGTGTGACCTCAACTACATCGGCTCGATCACCATCGACCCCGACCTCCTCGAGGCGGCCGACATCCTCGAGTACGAGCAGGTGGCCGTGGTCGACGTCGACAACGGCGCCCGCTTCGAGACCTACACGATCGCCGGGGACCGGGGCGCCCGGGAGATGAAGGTCAACGGAGCCGCCGCCCGGCTCGTCCACCGGGGGGACACCGTGATCGTGATCGCCTACGCCCAGTACGACCAGGACGAGCTCGCCGTCTACCGGCCGCGAATCGTCCACGTCGACGCCGCCAACGACATCCTCGCCATCGACGACCGCGCCTCGGCGCTGGTCACCTGAGGAGGACGACGCGATGTCGACCGTCCCGAAGACCGCCCTGCGCAACGACCGCCTCCCGGTCACCCTCCCCGAGCTCGCCGATAAGAAGCGCCGGGGCGAGCCGATCGTGATGATCACCGCCTACGACTATCCGAGCGCCCAGGTCGCCGAGGCGGCCGGGGTCGACGTCATCCTGGTCGGAGACTCCGGCGCCATGACCGTCCTCGGCTACCCCTCGACGGTTCCGGTCACCGTCGAGGAGATGCTCATGCTGGCGAGCGCCGCCCGCCGGGGCGCGACCACGCCGCTCCTGGTCGGCGACCTCCCCTTCGGCTCCTACGAGGCCAGCGACGAGCAGGCCGTCCGGACGGCCCAGCGCTTCGTCAAGGACGCCGGGTGCGACGCGGTCAAGCTCGAGGGCGGCGGCCCCGCCCAGGCCGCCCGGGCCCGGGCCATCGTCGGCGCCGGGATTCCGGTGATGGGCCACGTCGGTTTGACCCCCCAGACGGCGACCGCCCTCGGCGGCTACCGCGCCCAGGGGCGCACCGCCGACCGGGCGCTCGACGTCGCCCGGGAGGCCTTCGCCCTCGAGCGGGCCGGCTGCTTCGCCATCGTCTTCGAGGCGATCCCCGCCGCCGTGGCCGCCGAGCTGACCACTCGGATCGACATCCCCGTGATCGGGATCGGGGCCGGGGCCGGGACCGACGGTCAGGTGCTCGTCCTCCACGACCTCCTCGGCATCTACGACGGCCACGCCCCCCGGTTCGCCAAGCGCTACGCCGGGCTCCGCGCCCAGATGGTCGCCGCCGTCGGGGAGTACGCCGACGAGGTTCGCGGTCGGAGCTTCCCGGCCGCCGAGCACACCTACTCGATCGATCCGGACGAGCTCGACCGGTTCCGCGCCGGGCTGTAGCCGAGCCGAGCTTCCGGCATCGCTACCGGCCACACGCTCGGGCCCGAACTCGGCGATCCGATGACCGCTCGCCCCTCCGCGGGGGTCACCCGAGCGGCGTCCGCACCGACCAGCCGATCGGGCTCCCGACGTCCCGCCAGGTCGCGAACACGCTGCCGGTAGCGGCGTCGATCCCCACGGAGGCTCCGTCGACGAAGGCCGGGCCGGGGAGGATCTGCTCGGGCCCGCCGAAGCTGTGCCTCCCGGCGGCGCGGGTGACCGCCAGCAGACCGGCGGCCGTCGTCGTCCCGGTCCGAGGCCGCGGATCGTTCCCGGCGCGCCCCGGCAGCAGCAGGATCGCGGCCTGGCCCTGCCCGCCCTCGGCCGCGTCGGCGAGGACGGTGTCGGTGGCGGCTGGGGAGACGGTCTGGGCGCCCCCGACCCTCGTGCCCG
>JAXDHK010000243.1:0-9132 GCA_034664545.1 Solirubrobacteraceae bacterium | reverse complement strand
CCCCCGCCGCCCGCCGCCTGACCGCCGTCGGGATCCTCAGCGCCGCGCCGACCGCCGCGTCCGGTTACTCCGACTGGTCAGACACCTACGGAGCCGAGCAGCGCATCGGGCTCGTCCACGCCCTCGGCAACACCGCCGGACTCGTGCTCCAGGTCGGCTCCTATCTCGCCCGGCGTCGCGGCCACCGCGGGCTCGGGGCCGCACTCGGCCTCGCCGGCCTCGGCGCCGCCGGCGGGTCGGGCTACCTCGGCGGCCACCTCGTGTTCGCGCTCGGGGTCGGCGTCGACCACACCGCCTTCGAGCACCGGACGACCGATTGGACCGACGTCGGCCCGGCCGACCGCCTCGAGGATTCGACGCCCCTCCGGGTCGAGGCCGACGGGACACCGGTCGTCCTGGTCCGGGTCGGCGACCGGCTCTCGGCCCTCTCGGCCACCTGCGTCCACGCCGGGGGCCCCCTCGACGAGGGCGAGGTCGTCGACGGGTGCCTCCGCTGCCCCTGGCACGCGAGCACGTTCCGCCTCGACGACGGTCGGCCCGTCCGCGGCCCGGCGGCCACCGGTCAGCCCGTCTGGGAGGCGCGGGAGCTCGACGGTCGCGTCGAGGTGCGCGCCGCCGGCTGAGGCCGGGCCGCCGACCCGGCGACCGACCGACCGACCGACCCGAGGCATGAGGTAGGGTCAGCCGGCGGCCAGGTCTCGTCGCCGGCGACATCCGGTCGCCCCTCCCGTGACCTCGGCCTCCGACGCACCCACCCCGGGCGGCAAGTTGGACTCGCCCCGTCCCATCACCGCGCTCGTTCTCGCCGGTGGGGGTGCCCGTGGAGCCTACGAGGCCGGGGCACTCTCGGTGGTGCTGCCCGATCTCGATCGCCGGGGACAGCGCCCGTCCCTGTTCGTCGGGACCAGCGTCGGGGCGATCAACGCCACCCTCCTCGCCGCCACCCAGCACCTCCCGGTCGAGGAGCAGACGGCGAACATGCTCGAGCTCTGGATGTCGCTCCGCCGGGGCGACATCATGCGCCCGATCCTCACCCGGAGCGGTCCGGTCGACATCCTCCGCTTCGCCGGGCAGCTCCTCTCGATCCCCGGGCTGCGCCTGAACAGCCTGCTCGACCCCTCGCCCCTCTGGTCGAACTTCCCGCGCTGGATCGACATGCCGGCGGTCCACCGCAACATCGACGACGGCCGCGTCGCCGCGCTCGCCGTGGTGACCACGTCGGCCCGGAGCGGCCGGACCGTCGTGTTCCTCGACAGCGCCTCCCCCCCGCGCCTCCACCGCTCACACGCGATCGCCTACGTCCCCACCCGCCTCGACCTCCACCACGTCGGCGCCTCGGCCGCCATCCCCCTGCTCTGGCCGGCGGTGAAGATCGAGACGCCCGTCCGGGCCCGCGGGTGGTACGTCGACGGCGGCACCCGCCTGAACGCGCCGATCAAGCCCGCACTCGACCTCGGGGGCGACCAGCTCGTCGTCGTCGCCGTCGACTCGATCGCCGGCCCGGTGATGGAGCCCGAGCCCGAGCGCGACGACGTCCCGCCCCCGGACCTCGGCGACGCCGCCCTGCACCTGCTCGAGGGCGCGCTCGTCGACCCCCTGATCGAGGACATGCGCACGCTCGGCAACATCAACGCCTTCTTCGCCCACGGCGACCCCGGGGCCCGCCTCTTCCGGACGATCCGCGGGAAGGGCGAGTACCGCCAGATCCCCTACATCTTCGTCGGCCCCCAGCAGAAGGGCGCGATCGGCGAGCTGGCCGCCCGGGTCTTCGCCGAGCGGTACGGGGGCCTCAAGCAGCTCCGAAGCCCCGACGTCTTCCTCCTCAACGAGCTCGTCGGCGGCGCGACCCAGAACCACGCCGAGCTCCTCAGCCTGCTCCTCTTCGAGCCCGCCTTCGCCGCCGCGCTGATCGAGCTCGGACAGCGCGACGCCCGGGCCTGGCTCCGCGACGAGCACGACGCCGAGGGCCCCTGGCAGCTCGGGCCGCTCGGTCACTTCCTCGGGCCCCGCTCCTGGACGGCCGGCTGATCCGGCGTAGGCGCCGCCCGACGGCGGGCGGGCCGGCGGGCGGCTAGGGCCCGGGCGGGGGCGTGACCCCCGGGATGATCGCCGGGAAGTGGCCCGACTCGGCCATGATCCGCTGGGCCGAGCGCATGATGTCCTGGAGCTGGGGGGCCTGGTCGCGGCGCATGATCAGCGTCCTCACCGCCGTCTTGGCCCGGGCCACCTCGGGCTCGAAGCTCTCGACCCAGCGCGCCCCGAACTGATCTCCCGGCCCGAGCGTCGCCAGCACCCGCTCGTCCTCGGCCCCCTCGAGCAGGAGCTCGACCTGGCCCTGGGCGATGACGTGGATGAAGCTCCCCGTCCGCGCCTCGCGCATGATCACCTCGCCCGGCTGGAAGTGGCCCTCCCGAACCGTGATGTCCTCCTTGCGGTCGACCCGGAGGTGGACGATGTCCCGGCCGACAAACGGCCAGATCATCCAGTCGGCGAGGAGCCGCAACCGGCGATCCCAGCTCGGGAAGTAACAGAAGAGCAGGAAGCGCCAGATCAACCACGCCGGGAGCCCCCAGATCTCGATCCCCTTGAGCTCGGCCACGGCGTACCGGCGCCCGACCGAGGCGCCCTGCCCGATCCCCGGGAAGTGGAACCGGCGCGGACGCCTGCCCCGGAGCCCGTAGGCGATGTTCCGCCCGATCTGGTTGCCGTGGTGCACGGCGTAGACGCCCACCGGCGGGCACCCGCCCGCCCCCTGGGGATTGGGCACATGCGCGCAGTCCCCGC
Organism: Solirubrobacteraceae bacterium; assembly: GCA_034664545.1. Taxonomy (GTDB): domain Bacteria; phylum Actinomycetota; class Thermoleophilia; order Solirubrobacterales; family Solirubrobacteraceae; genus Palsa-513. The sequence goes on along the minus strand of JAXDHK010000243.1, from coordinate 6,348 downwards.
CCGCCCAGACCCCCGGATGGCCCGGGACCCGCAGCGCCCAGTCGGTCTTGATCCGCCCGCGCTCGTCCTTCTCGAGCGCCAGCCGCTCGACCAGGCGGTTGGGCTTGGTCCCGACGGTGCTGATCACCGTCCGGGTCGGGATCCGCTCCCCGGTCGACAGGGTCACCTCGTTGGGGGTGACCGCCGCCACCAGGGTGTCGGTCCTGACCTCGACGCCCAGGAACTCCATCCGCTTGACCGCCTTCTCCCCGAGGCGGGGATGGGCCTTCGGGGACTGGATCCCGGCCTTGTAGAGCTCGGGGACGATGTTCGGGCCGGGCTCGACGAGGACGACCCGGCACTCGTCCTGGGCCAGGCCCGGGTAGTCCCGGGCGGTCAGGAGCTGAGACAGGTGGGCGAGCTCGCCCGCCACCTCGGTCCCGGCGTAGCCGCCCCCGGCCACGAAGAAGGTCAGGAGGCGCCGGCGCTCGACCGGATCCGGCTCGATGTCGGCCAGCTCGAACATCTCGATGATGTGGTTGCGCAGGCGGAAGTCGTCGGCGTAGGCCTTGAGGCGGAACGCGTGCTCGGCCAGCCCCGGGTAGACGTCGAGGCGCTCCTCGGTGCCCAGGCAGATGACGAGCTGGTCGTAGGTGAGCTCGATCCGGCTCCCGTCGAGGTGGCGGCTGGTGACGATCCGCCGGCGATCGAGGTCGATCCGCTCGATCTCGGCCGTGTGGACGACCGCCGGGGCGAACAGCCGGCGGACCGGGCTGAGGATGTGGCTGGCCGACACCCTCCCGGTGATCATCTCCCCGATGAAGCCGTGGAAGGCCTGGAAGTTCTCCCGGCCGACCACCGTGACCCGGACCTCCCCCCGCTTCATCGGCCCGCGCAGCCGGCGGCAGATCCGCAGCGGCACGTACCCGGCCCCGAGGACCACGACGTGGGGAGCTCCTTCCCCCGGACCACCCGCCCCCGCGGTCGCCATCACCCGCCCCCGCCGCGGTCGCCCACGCTCACACCGTCACATAGGCGAGTCGCTTGATGTTCATGAGGTTCTCGTGGGTCACGTTGTCGGTGGTCGAGTTGCCCCCGAAGGTCCCGCAGCCGAGGGTCAGGGACGGTGCGAGCCCGGTGGCCATCCCGCAGCACCCGGCGGCCGACGGGGCGTTGACCAGGATCCGGCTGGCCGGCATCTCCCGGGCGAAGCGCTGGATCCGCGCCTCGTCCTCGGTGTGGATGTTCGCCGTGTGCCCGGCGCCCGCGTAGTCGAGCAGGTACCGGCACAGGGCGATCGCCTCGTCGTCGCCGTCGACGGTGAACATCGACAGGACCGGAGCCAGGCGCTCGTGGGCCATGGCCCGACCCGGCTCCTCGGCGTCCGCCTGGAAGACGACCAGCCCGGGGTCGCCCTCGCGCCCGAGGCCGGTCGCCTCGAGGATGGTCGCCGCCGACTGGCCGACGAAGTGCATGTGGAGATCGCCCTCCCCGGTGAAGGCGGCGGCCACGAACTGGGCGGTCTCCGCCGCGTCGAGGACGACGGCCCCCTGCGCCTGCAGTGCGGCGAGCATCGCCTCCCGAATCGACGCGTCGACCACCAGGTGCTGCTCGGAGCCGCAGATCAGGCCGTAGTCGAAGCCCTTGCTCAGCATGACCGCCGCCGCCGCCTTCTCGACGTCGGCGTCCGGGGCGACCCACGCCGGGGCGTTCCCGGCCCCGACCCCGATCGCCGGCTTGCCCGAGCTGTAGGCCGCCTTGACCATGCCCGGACCCCCGGTGGCCAGGATCATGCCGACGTCGGCGTGGCGCATCAGCTTGGCCGTCTGCTTGCGGCTCGTGCGCTTCTCGAACCACTGGACCAGGTCGGGCGGGGCGTCGTGGCGGGCGAGCGCCCCCTGGACGATCTCCCCGGCCACGCGGCTGACCCCCTGGGCCATCCGGTGCGGCGAGAGGATGATCGAGTTGCGGGCCTTAAGGGCGATCAGCGCCTTGTTGACGAAGGTCGGGACCGGGTTGGTGACCGGGACCAGGCCGACGACGACCCCGACCGGACTCGCCATCTCGACCACCTTCCGGGCGGCGTCCTCCCGGATCACGCCGTACCCGGGCTTCCCCTCCAGGTAGCTGTAGACCCCCAGGGAGGCGAAGTTGATCTTGAGGACCTTGTGGGCGACGTTGCCGATATGCGTCTCCTCGACGGTCAGGCGCGCCAGCTCCTCGGCCTGCCCGGCGATCGAGCCGGCGATGTCCTTGAGGAGCGCGTCGACCCGGTCCTCGGGCCAGGTCTCGAACGCCCGCTGGGCGGCCACCGCCCCCGCCACCAGCCGCTCGACCTCGGGGTCGGGCTGGTCGTCTGAGAGGTGGTCGGCGAGCTGGCGGGCCGCCCGCTCGGCCCGGGCCGCCGTGTCCCGGCTGAGCGCCCGGAGGATGGCCAGGCCCTCGACCGGGCTCTCCTCGTAGACCCGGCGCAGGCCGTCGGCCGATACGCGGTGGGCCTCGACGTCGGTGTGGGCGAAGGCCGAGGTCCACCGGGGGAGCTTGGCCAGGACTCCCGTGTCACCCAGGAAGGACCCCGGCCCGCGGAACTCGAGCACGGCGTCGGTGTCGACCTCGTGCGAGCGCACCTCGACCCTGACGTCGCCGGCGTCGATCACATAGATGGCATCACTCGGGTCGCCGGCCCGGAAGATCGCCGAGCCCGCCGGGACGGTGATCGCCTGCATGTGCGGCTCGAGCACGACCAACATCTCGAGCTGCCCGGCATCCATGACACTCGCCGCCCGGCTCGCGGACCGGAAGATATCGGCGGCTTCGGCAGACAAATCGGACCCCTCGCGTCGGCGTGGATGGTGTCCCCAGAGGCGACCCACTTTACACGCCCAGCCTGATGGCAACGCTCCGTGACGGCGACCGCCAAGCCGTCGAGAGACGCCCGAGCCGGCCCTCGGCCCGCGGCGGTGGTCGGGGGTTGGATCCGACCGCCTCGCAAGCTAGCGTTTCCGGGCGATGGAGATCGAGGCCCCGCCCGTCCGGCTCGAAGCCACCGGTGCACCCGACCGCGCCGAACCGCGGGCTCCCGGCTCGGCGACCGAGCGTTTGACCCGGCTCGACCGCCGCCACCTCTGGCACCCGTTCACCCAGCAGCAGGGATGGGCCGACGAGCCGGCGCCGGTGATCGAGCGGGCCGACGGGACGACCCTCGTCGACACCGACGGGCGCTCGTACATCGACGGGGTCTCCTCGCTCTGGTGCAACGTCCACGGCCATCGCCATCCGGCGATCGACGCCGCGGTCCGGGACCAGCTCGACCGGGTCGCCCACTCGACGATGCTCGGCCTGACCCACGCCCCGGCGATCGAGCTGGCCGCCCGGCTGGTGGGGCTGGCCCCGCCGGGGCTGACCCGGGTCTTCTACTCCGACAGCGGGTCGACCGCGGTCGAGGTCGCGCTGAAGATGGCCTTCCAGTGGTGGGCCCAGCATGACGGCCCGGCCGCCGCCCGCCGGCGGCGGTTCGTCTGCCTGCGCGACGCCTACCACGGGGACACGCTCGGCTCGGTCTCGGTCGGGGGCATCGACCTCTTCCATGCCTGCTACGAGCCGCTCCTGTTCGGGGCCCGGCAGGTCGAGCCGGGCGACGTCGGGGAGCTCCGGGGGCTCTTCGAGGCCGAGGGGGACGAGATCGCGGCGATGATCGTCGAGCCCCTGGTCCAGGGGGCGGCCGGGATGCGGATCCACCCCCCCGGCTACCTGCGGGCGGTCCGGGAGCTGTGCGACGCCCACGGGGTGCTCCTGATCTGCGACGAGGTGGCCACCGGGTTCGGCCGCACGGGGACGATGTTCGCCTGCGAGCAGGAGGGGGTCGCGCCCGACCTGATGTGCGTGGCCAAGGGGCTGACCGGCGGCTACCTCCCGCTGGCGGCGACCCTCGCCACCGAGCGGATCTACGAGGGCTTCCTCGGGGCCCACGAGGAGTGGCGGACGTTCTTCCATGGCCACACCTACACGGGCAACCCCCTGGCCTGCGCCGCCGGGCTCGCCACCCTCGACGTGTTCGAATCGGACCGGACGCTCGCCCGGCTGGGCCCGAAGATCGACCTCCTGGGCCGCCTGCTCGACGACTACGTCGGATCGCTCCCGGCGGTGACCGAGATCCGCCACCGGGGGTTCATGGTCGGCATCGAGCTCGGCGGCTTCCCGAGCTCGGCTCGGATGGGTCACCGGGTGACGCTGGCCGCCCGCCGGCGGGGGGCGATCATCCGCCCGCTCGGCGACGTCGTCGTCCTCATGCCGCCCCTGGCGATCACCGAGCCCGAGCTCCGCCGGCTGGTGGAGATCACCGGGGCCGCGATCGGCGAGGCGACTCAGTCCTCGTAGGGGACGAAGTCCCGCTTGCGAGCCCCGCACACCGGGCAGTACCAGGTCTCGGGTATGTCCTCGAAGGCCGTCCCCGGGGGAATCCCTCCGTCGGGATCGCCGTCGGCCACGTCGTAGATGTAGCCGCAGGACTCGCAGACCCAGCGCTGGGTGGCGGTGCTCATGGGCCGAAGACTAGTCGGTGGCCCGCCCGACCCCCCCGCGCGACGGCGACCCCCGGCCGCGGTCCTGGCCGCCGGCGCCGGCCGGTAGGCTGGCGCGAATGGCCGCCGAGCTCCCGCCCTCCGGCCCCGGCCGCCCGCGCCTGGCCGAGCTCGACGCGGCCGCGCGCCTGCGCGCGGGACCGGCGGTCAGGGCCCGCCCGGCGGCGTCGGTGATCCTCGTCCGCGACCGTCCCCCGGCTCCGACGGACTCGGGAAGCCGGGACGGCGACGCACCCCCGGGCAAGGTCGAGCTCCTGCTCGTCAAGCGCAATCCCGACGCCCGGTTCATGGGCGGGGTCTGGGTGTTCCCCGGCGGAGCCGTCGACCCCGGGGACGGCGACGGCGACGGGGCCCACCGGGCGGCCGCGGTCCGCGAGCTGGCCGAGGAGGCCGGCGTCGAGGGGATCGACCCGGCGTCGCTGGTCAAGTTCTCCCGGTGGATCACCCCCGCCGAGCTGGCCGTCCGCTTCGACACCCACTTCTTCATCGCCCGCCTGCCCGGCGAGGCCCCGGAGCCGCGGGTCGATGGGCACGAGTGCGTCGAGCTCGCCTGGATGACCGCCCAGGAAGCCCTCGACGCCCACGCCGAGGGGCGGATCCTCCTCGTCTTCCCGACCATCCGCCAGCTCGAGCAGCTCCGGGGCTTCACGACGGTCGACGCCGTCGTCGCCCACGCCCGGGACCGCCGGGTGACGCCCGCCCGACCGCGGGTGATCCTCACCGGCGAGTCGCACCGGGTGGTCATGCCGGGCGAGCCCGGCTACGACCGCGGCTGAGCGACCCGGCGAGTAGGCTTGCCCCCGCCGATGGCCCCCGCTCCCGCTCGCGCCCCCGCCGGTGACCGCGCCGCGCCCTCACCCGCCACGGGGCTGACCGTGGCGGTCACCGGGCCGACCGGGGAGATGGGTCAGGCCTTCATCCGGGCGCTCGAGCGGACCAAGGCGGTCGCCCGGGTCGTGGGGATGGCGAGGAGCCCGTTCGACCCGGCCGAGCACCGGTGGAAGAAGACGGTCTACCGCCGGGGCGACGTCCTCGACCGGGACTCGGTCGACGCCCTGGTCGCCGGGGCGGACGTCGTCGTCCACCTCGCCTTCGTCATCCACGGGTCGCTCGAGGAGAGCCGCCGGGTGAACCTCGACGGGTCGCGCAACGTCTTCGAGGCGGCCGTGGCCGCCGGGGTCGAGCGCCTGGTCTACACGTCCTCGGCCGCGGCCTACGGCTTCCACAAGGACAACCCGCCGCTCCTGCGCGAGGACCATCCGGCCCGGGGCACCGACGCCCACCAGTACTCGGCCCAGAAGGCCGAGGTCGAGGTCCTGCTCGCCGACCTGGTCGCCGGCTCCGCGACCGAGGCCTACGTCTTTCGCCCGAGCATCGTCGCCGGACCCGAGGCCCCCCTCTTGATCGAGAAGCTCCCCTACACCCAGCTCTCGGGCCGCCTCCCCGCCGGGGTCCAGCGCCTGCTCGACGGGATGCCGATCCTCAAGCCCGTGCTCCCCGACCCGGGCATCCCCTTCCAGATCGTCCACCACGACGACGTCGCCCAGGCGCTCAAGGCCGCGGTCCTCGGCCGGGGCGCCCCCGGCGTCTACAACCTCGCCGGGCCCGGGGAGATGACGATGAAGGACCTGGCCGACGAGCTCGGCTGGTACTCGATCCCGGTCCCCGAGATCGCCGTGGACGCGGCCGCCGAGATCGTCGCCCGCCTCTCCTTCCTCCCGGCCGAGGCCCAGTGGATCAACGGGCTGCGCGAGCCGGTGATGATGGACACGACCAAGGCCCACCGGGA
>JAXDHK010000242.1:0-4774 GCA_034664545.1 Solirubrobacteraceae bacterium | reverse complement strand
CTCGGGCTTCCCGTGCTCCCCGTAGGCGAAGACGACGGCCCCCGGGTCGACTCCGAGATGAACCGAGAGGATCCGCCGGAGGGTCGCCCGCCCCCAGACCCAGACCCGGCGGAGCTCGGGGAACGCGAACGCGTCGGCCCGGCGGAGCTCGTCCCCCCCGAGCAGCGCGGCGTCACCCGGCCCGCCCGAGGACCCCCGACCGAGCTCGGCCAGCCAGACGTGGATCTCGCCCACCGCGGGCACCCCGCCGACCGCCTCCCCGGCCGAGCGCCAACCGACCTCTCCCCCGCTCACCCAACCCGCGCTCACGAAACCGCTCCGAAAGATGGCCTTAACCATCGCGGGCCGACTCTGGGAGCCGGCCCGCTACGGGGGAGGGAGGGAGTGCATGGCATCTATCGGCAGGTTCGGGCGCGGCCTTTAGCCCCAATTGACGGGCCCGGCCCGGAGGGTCCGGCTGCCCAGGCGCCGCCCAAGCACGTGCTCGGCCCGGGCGGCACACGCGATCAGCCCCGGGAGGTCGACCCCGGTCTCGATCCCCATCTCCCCGAGCATCGAGACCAGGTCCTCGGTGGCGATGTTCCCGGTCGACCCGGGCGGGACCGGGCAGCCCCCGAGCTCGCCGAAGCTCGACTCGAACGAGTCGACCCCGGCCTCGAGCGCCGCCAGCACGTTGGCCAGCCCGGCCCCCCGGGTGTTGTGGAAGTGGGCGGTCAGCTCGACCTCCTCGCCCAGGGCCTCCCGGGCCGCCCCGAAGAACCCCCGGACCTGGACGGGGTTGGCCATCCCCGTGGTGTCGGCGAAGCTCACCTCCCCGGCCCCGGCCTCGGCCAGGGCCCCGGCCAGGGCGAGGACCCGGCCCGGGTCGACCCGGCCCTCGTAGGGACAGCCGAAGGCGACCGAGATGATCCCCTCCCCCCGGAGTCCGGCGTCCCCGGCCCGGTCGAGCACGTCCGCCGCCTCGGCCAGGGACTCGGCGACCGACCGGTTGAGGTTCGCCCGGTTGTGGGTCTCGGTGACCGAGAGGAAGACCCCGACCTGGTCGAACCGCCCCCGCCAGGCCAGCGCCCGGTCGAGGCCGCGCCGGTTGGGGACGAGCACGCTCACCGACACCTCCGGCGGGGGGGCGATCCCCCCGAGCACCTCCCCGGCGTCGGCGAGCTGGGGGATCACGTCCCCCCGGACGAAGCTCGTGACCTCGATTCGGCGCAGGCCCGTCCGGGCGAGCCCGTCGATCAGGGCGATCTTCTCGGCCGTCGGGATCGTCTCCGCCTCGTTCTGGAAGCCGTCACGGGGTCCGACCTCCCGGATCCGGACCGTCCCCGGGAGATCCCCGCTCGGCCGGGCGCCCCCCGGGCTCACCCGCCGGCTTGGCGGTCGGACTCGGCCTGGTCGGCGAGCTTCTCCTCGAGGTACCCGGCCTTCGCCGCCCGGCGCCCGTGCTCCCGGGCCTCCCGCTCGTCCTGCGCCCCGGCGGCCAGGTCCCGCTCGATCCGCTCCCGCCGCCGCTGCACGGCGGCCAGCTCCTCGGGCGACTGGGCGTCGGGTGGGGGCACAGGCGGACCTTATACTCCGGGGCGCCTTGCCCCCGGCGGTCAGCATCATCGGCGCCACCGGCGCCCTCGGCTTCGGGCTGGCCGTCCGCCTCGGGGTCGCCGGCGTCCCCGTGACGATCGGCTCCCGGGACCCCGATCGGGCCGCCGAGGCCGCTCGGCGGGCCCGGGAGGCCGTGCCGGCCGGCGCGTTCGACGGGGCCGGGAACCCGGTGGCGGCCGCCGCCTCCGATCTCGTCATCCTCTGCGTCCCGTTCCGCAACCAGTCGGAGACCCTGACCAACCTCCGGGGCGCCCTCCGCCCGGGTCAGATCCTCCTCGACACGACCGTCCCCCTCGCCGCCGCCGTCTCGGGTCGGGCGACCCGGATGCTCGGCGTCTGGCAGGGCTCGGCCGCCGAGCAGGCCCAGGAGATGGTCCCCGAGGGCGTCCGGGTCGTCTCCGGCCTGCACACGATCGCCGCGGCCTCGCTGACCGACCTCGACCACCACCTCGACGAGGACGTCCTCGTCTGCGGGGACCGTCCCGAGGACAAGCGGGCGGTGGCCGAGCTGATCGACCGGATCGACGGGCTCCGGTGCGTCGACGTCGGCCGCCTCGAGATGGCCCGGATCGCCGAGTCGCTGACCGCCCTGCTGATCTCGGTGAACGTCCGCCACCGGACCCGGGCCGGCCTGCGCATCACCGGCCTCCCGCCCCCGCCCCCGCCCCCGGCGTGACCGGCGTCGTCCTCCTGTCGGGCGGGAGCGGCGGGGCCAAGCTCGGCCGGGGCCTCTACGACCTCGTCGGGGAGCGCCTGACCGTGATCGCCAACACCGGGGACGACATCGAGATCCACGGGGGCCACGTCTCCCCCGACCCCGACCTGATCGCCTACTGGCTGTCCGGGCGGATCGACGCCCGGGGGTGGGGGATCGCCGGGGACACCTTCGCCGTGATGGACGGCCTCCGGGAGCTGGGCGTCGAGGTCTGGTTCAACCTCGGCGACCGGGACCTCGCCGTGTGCATCGAGCGCCGCCGGCTGCTCGGGCTGGGCGTCCCCCTGAGCGAGGCGCTCGCCCGGCTGACCGGCTCGCTCGGCCTGAGCGCCCGGATCCTCCCGATGACCGAGGACCCCGTCCGGACCGAGATCCAGACCGGCGGGGCCTGGATCGGCCTCCAGGAGTTCCTGATCCGGGCCCGGGGCGAGGCCCCGATCGACGACGTCCGCTTCGCCGGAGCCGGCGCGGCCACGGCGACCCCGGCGGCGGTAGAGGCGATCGCCACGGCCGAGGCGATCATCATCGGCCCGTCGAATCCGATCATCTCGATCGGCCCGATCCTCGCCGTCCCCGGCGTCGGGGAGGCGCTGGCCGCCGCCCCGGCCCCGGTCGTGGCCGTCAGCCCGATCGTCGGGGGCCGGGTCCTCAAGGGCCCGACCGCGGCCTGCCTCGCCTGGGCCGGGCATCCGGTCGACGCCGACGGGATCGCCGCCGTCTACGCCGGCCTCGTCGACGGGCTCGTCGCCGACGAGCCGGCCACCGGGGTCCCGACCCTCGAGACCGACACCCGGATGGGGGACCCGGCGGCCCGGCGGCGCCTGGCCCAGGAGACCTTGGACTTCGCCGTCGCCCTCGGCCAGTAGCGTTCAGCGGCCGTGCGGACCCTGGCCATCCTCCCCGTGAAGCGCTTCGCCCTGGCCAAGCAGCGTCTGAGCTCCGAGCTGAGCGCCGAGTTCCGGGGGGACCTGGCCGAGGCGATGGTCGCCGACGTGCTCGACGCCCTGGCCGCCTGCGAGACGGTCGAGGCGACGCTCGTGGTCACCAACGAGGGCCGGGTCGCCGCCCTGGCCGCCAGCCTCGGGGCCGAGTCGATCCCCGACCCCCACGAGTCGGGGCAGAGCGCGGCCGCCGCGATCGGCCTCGGCCGGGCGGTCGCCGACGGGTTCGACCGGGCGCTGCTCGTCCCCGGCGACTGTCCGGCCCTCGACCCGGCCGAGCTCGACGGGCTCCTCGGCGATCAGCGGACGACGAAGAGCGTGGTGATCGTCCCCGACCGCCACGGGATCGGAACCAACGGCCTCCTGCTCACCCCGCCCAACGCCCTGATGCCGACCTTCGGCCCCGGGAGCTGCCGGCGCCACCGGGAGCGGGCCGCCGCCGCCGGGGCAGCCTGCCGGGTGGCCCAGCTTCCGTCGCTCCTGCTCGACGTCGACACCCCCCGGGACCTCGACGCCCTCCGGGAGGCGCTCGAGATCCGCAGCGGCCAGGCCGAGCGGACCCGGGCGATCCTGGCCACCTGGCCCCGCTGAGCGTGGCCGGGGTCCGGGCCACCGCGGTCGCCGGGCTCCCGGAGATCGCCGCCGGGGACGACCTCGCCGGGCTGATCCTCGCCGCCGGGGCCCGGCCGGGCCCGGGGGACGTCGTCGTGGTCGCCCACAAGGCGGTCTCCAAGGCCGAGGGCCGGGTCCGCCCCCTCGCCGGGGTCGTGCCCGGGGACCGGGCGGTCGAGCTCGCCGCGGCGACCGGGCGCGACCCCCGCCACGTCCAGGTCATCCTCGACGAGTCGGCCGAGGTCCTCCGGTCCAGCCGGGCCGTCCTGATCTGCCGGACTCGCCACGGGTTCGTCTCGGCCAGCGCCGGCGTCGACGCCTCGAACGTCCGCGACCCGGAGACGCTGGTCCTCCTCCCCCTCGACCCCGACGCCTCGGCCCGGGCGCTCCGGGCCCGCCTGCGCGCGGCGACCGGCGCGGCCCCGGCCGTCCTCGTCACCGACAGCTTCGGCCGGGCCTGGCGCCACGGTCAGGCCGACGTGGCCATCGGGTGCGCCGGCCTCGCGCCGCTCGTCGACTGGCGGGGCCGCCCGGACCGGGCCGGGCGCGAGCTCGCGGTCACCTGGATCGCCCTGGCCGACGAGGTCGCCGCGGCGGCCGACCTCGCCCGGGGCAAGGACTCGGGCGAGCCGGTGGTGATCGTCAGCGGCCTCGACCGGCACGTCACGGCGGAGGACGGGCCCGGAGCGGCCGCGCTCATCCGACCCCTCGCCGAGGATCTCTTCCGCTGAGGACCCGGCCGGGCGGGGGGCGGCGGGGGGCGGCGGGGCGGGTCTCGCTACGCGTCGGGGAGCTGGGCCTCGCCCGGGTGGCCGAGGTCGGGGTGCTCGACCCGCTCGACGGCGCCGCCGAGGGGGATCTCGAACCAGACGTGGGTCGTGCCCTCGTGGACGCCCCAGCGGTCGGCGAG
>JAXDHK010000241.1:0-2824 GCA_034664545.1 Solirubrobacteraceae bacterium | reverse complement strand
GGCGCGGGGAGCTCAGTGGTCGGCCACGTACCCGCCCTCGGGCTCGATCGGCAGACCGGCCGAGACCCAGGCCATGAGGCCCCCGCTCAGGTTGTAGGCGTCGTAGCCGTCGGCGCGAAACGCCTGGGTCGCCATCGCCGAGCGGCCGCCGAGCCGGCACTGGAAGACGACCGGCCGGTCCCGGTCGATCGTCGCCGCCTCCGAGGCGAGGCGCCCGAGCTCGATGTGCCGGGTCCCGGGGATGTAGCCGGCCTCGCGCTCGTATGCCTCGCGGACGTCGATGACCTGGGCCCCCCGGGCGAGGAGCTCGGCCGCGATCTCCGGGGATATCTCGGTCTGGTCGGTCGAGCCCACTGAGGCGAAGCCTACCCGCGCGGGCCGGGGCCGGGTGGGTGCGATCATGGCGAACATGGTCGAGCGCGCGCTGGGAGGCATGGCCGGGCTGATGCTCGGGGCCGGGCTCGCCGGCTGCGGCGGGGGAGGCTCCGCCGGGCGGACGGCCCCGCCGGCCGCCGGGCACGCCGCCGCCGGGGCGCCGACCGCCGCGGTCGCCGTGATCCGGGGTTGGGCGGAGGCCCTCGCCCGGGGGGACGTCGTCGCGGCCGGGGCCTACTTCGCGACCCCGAGCCGGGTCCAGCTCGACCCGCGGGAGCCGGTCGCGGTCGTCCGGACGGCGGCGGAGGCCCGGTCGGTCAACCTGATGCTCCCGTGCGGGGCGAAGCTCCTCGACGCCCGCCCGGTCGCCGGGGGCTACCTCGACGCCCTCTTCCTGCTGGGCCGCCGACCCGGGGCCGAATGCGGGACCGGTGTCGGGGCCACGGGCCGAGTGGCCTTCGTGATCCGCTCCGGAAAGATCGCGGTCTGGCGGCGGATCCCCGACGAGCCGGGCGACGCCACCCGGTCCGCGCCCGGCGGTCGGCCTCCGGGGGCGCCGGTCGGGCTCCCGCCCGCGACCCGCAGCGTGTAGCCGAAGACTAGGATCAAGCCTCGGATGCAGACGCTCGCCGATGTCTACGCCCTGCCCCGGGAGATCACCGATTTTCGGGAGGCGATCAGCCAGATCTGCGTCGCCCGGGTGGCGCCGAGGGCGGCCGAGATCGACGAGACGGCCGAGTATCCGTGGGACGTCCGGCGCCTCTTCGCCGAGTACGACATCCTCGGCCTTCCGTTTCCCGTCGAGTACGGGGGGACCGGGACCGGGACCCTGATGCTGAACGTGGCGATCGAGGAGATCGCCAAGTCGTGCGCGTCGAGCGCCCTGATCCTGATGGTGCACGAGCTCGGGACGCTCCCGATCCAGTTGTTCGGGACCGACGAGCAGAAGCAGCGCCTGCTTCCCCGGTGCGCGTCCGGTGAGTGGTCGCCGGCCTTCGCCCTCTCCGAGCCCGACGCCGGATCGGATCCGGGGGGGATGATCACGAGCGCCGTCCCGGCCGGGGACGGGGGCTGGGTCCTCAACGGGACGAAGAACTGGATCACCAACCTCGGGGTCGCCGACTTCTACATCGTCTTCGCGGTCACCGACCGGGAGAACCGGCGGATCACCGCCTTCATCGTCGAGTCCGATCGGCCTGGTTTCAGCATCGGGAAGCTCGAGCGCAAGCTCGGCATCCGGGGGTCGCCGACCGGCCAGCCGAGCTTCGCCGACGTCCACGTCGGGCCGGAGAACGTCCTCGGGGAGGTCGGCCAGGGGATGAGGGTCGCGCTGACCACGCTCGAGCGGACCCGCCTCGGGGCCGGGGCCCAGGCGCTCGGCCTGGCCCAGGGGGCGACCGACTACGCGGTGGCCTACGCCCGGGAGCGGCGCCAGTTCGGCCGGCCGATCGACGAGTTCCAGGCGATCCAGTTCAAGCTCGCCGAGATGGAGCTCCGGACGGCGGCCGGGCGCGAGCTCCTCTACCGGGCGTGCGCGATGGCCGACCGGGGGGAGCCGGGGGCCGGGAAGTACGCCTCGATGGCGAAGGTGTTCTGCTCGGACACGGCGATGTGGGTGACCCTCGAGGCGATCCAGGTGCTCGGGGGCTACGGGTACGTCAAGGAGTATCCGGTCGAGCGGATGATGCGCGACGCCAAGATCACCCAGATCTACGAGGGCACGAACGAGATCCAGCGGCTCGTGATCGCCCGTACCCTCCGCTGAGCGATGCCCGCCCCGCCGCCCATCGGGAGGATCCTCCGGGCCGCGGTCGGCGCCCTGTGCGTCGGGCTGACCGTGGTCTGGATCCTCGACGGCCCGAGCGCGTCGGGTCCGGTCCGGCTGCTCGAGTTCCTGGCCACCCTCGTCGCCGGGGTCGCGGTGATGGGCATCGTCGTCGCGCTGATCTCCTCCCGCCTCGGCGACTGGCGCCACCCGGCCTCGGAGGAGGAGTTCGAGCTGCTGGTCCAGCGCACCGAGCGGTTGGCCCACGACGGCCTGGCCGCCGACCCGGGGGAGGGGGAGTTCATGGAGCTCGACCCGCTCTCGGACGACGACTTCGCCGAGCTCGTCCGCGACGCCCTCGACGACCTCCCCGACCTCCTCCAGAACGCCCTCAAGCACGTCCCGGTCGTGATCTCCGACCACGGCCGCCGCCATCGGGCCTACGGCCTCTACCAGGGGGACGGGGCCCATCGGGACGACTACCCGGACCGGATCGTCATCTTCCGCGACACCCTCCGGCGGGACTTCGGGGCCGACGCCGACGCCCTGCGCGAGCAGGTGACCCGGACCGTCCGCCACGAGCTGGCCCATCACGTCGGGTTCGACGAGATGGGGGTCAAGGGGCTCGGGCTCTGACCACCGGGGCCCGGGGCGGCGGCGGCCAGATCGAACCCGGCGACGAGG
>JAXDHK010000240.1:0-16521 GCA_034664545.1 Solirubrobacteraceae bacterium | reverse complement strand
CGACCGCCCTCCCGACGCCCGCCGATTGGCACCCCCGGCGCCCGGGTAGCCGGATCAAGCCCGACCCGACCCGACCCGACCCGACCCGACCCGACCCGACCCGAGGAGCCCCCGATGTTCGATATCGAGCGGATGAGCGAATGGCGCGGCCTCGACGTCGTCGATCCGGCCGGCCACCGGGTCGGCCGCCTCGAGGAGATCTACACCGACAACTACGGGAGCAGCCCGGGCTTCGCCTGCGTCCGGACCGGCCTCTTCGGCCGGCGGCTGAGCTTCGTCCCCCTGACCGGGGCGATCCCCGCCGGCGACCACATCCGGGTCGTCTATCCGGCCGACCAGATCAAGCACGCCCCGAGCGTCGAGCCCGACGGAACCCTGACCCCCGACGAGGAGGCCGCCCTCTTCGAGCACTACGGCCTCGACACCGGGATGAACCCGGAGCTCGCGATTCCCGAGGCCGGCCTCCCGACCGGCCGGGGCGGGACGGGCTCGACCCCGCGCCTGATGCGCTACCACGCCGAGGCGGCCGCCGCCCACCTGACCGAGGCTCGCCAGATCGCGGCGGCCGACGTCGCCGAGGCCCGGGAGATGGCGGACGCCCGGGACCGGCTCGACCCCGACTCCGGCCTCGGCGCGGCCGCCCACTCGGCCATCGACGCCCGCCTCCGCGCCCTCGAGGAGCGGGTCGCGGCCCTCGAGCGCCTCCGCGGCCGGTAGGACGCCGGGCCGGGCCCGGCGCGAGCCGGGATGATAGGCAGCGATGGCGATCTCCCTCGAGCGGGCCCGCGAGCTCGTCCGCGCCGCCGCCGGACCCCCTCTCCCGGCCGAGACCGTCCCGATCGCCGAGGCCGCGGGCCGGGTCCTGGCCGGTGAGCTCCGGTCGACGGTCGACTACCCGCTCGACACCAACAGCGCCATGGACGGGTTCGCGGTCACGGCCGGGCCGGCCGGGCGGACCCTCCGGGTGATCGACGAGTCCCGGGCGGGCTCACCGGCCACCCTCGGCGTCGACCCGTCGACGGCCATCCGGATCGCCACCGGCGGCGTCCTCCCGGCCGGGGCCGAGGCCGTCGTCCGCCTCGAGCGGGCCAGCCCGACCGGCGACGGCCACGTCACCCTCCACGAGGCGGCCGCCCCCGGGTGGAACGTACGCCGGGCGGGCGAGGACATCACGACCGGGCAGCCGGTCCTCCCG
Source organism: Solirubrobacteraceae bacterium (assembly GCA_034664545.1). GTDB lineage: Bacteria > Actinomycetota > Thermoleophilia > Solirubrobacterales > Solirubrobacteraceae > Palsa-513. The sequence continues at coordinate 15,326 of JAXDHK010000240.1, read as the reverse complement.
GCCGGGACCCGGCTCGGGGGGCCGGAGCTCGCCGTGGCGATCGGCGCCGGGCACGGGGAGCTCGCCTGCCGCCGGCGCCCGCGGGTCGCCCTCCTCGGGACCGGCGACGAGCTCCGGGACCCGGGGACCTCCCTCGGGCCGGGACAGATCCACGACTCGAACACCGTCGTCCTGGCCGCGCTCGCCCGGGACGCCGGGGCGACGGTCACCGGGCGCACCCGGGTCGCCGACGACCCGGCGGCCGCCCGCCGGGCCCTCGAGACGGCGTTCGCCGAGGCCGACGTCGTCATCGTCACCGGGGGCGTCTCGGTCGGCCCCCACGACCACGTCAAGCCGGCGCTCCGGGACCTCGGAGCCGAGGAGACGTTCTGGGGCGTCGCCATCCGCCCGGGCCGCCCGACCTGGTTCGGCCGCCGGGGCGACACCCTGGTCTTCGGGCTTCCGGGGAACCCGGTCTCGGCGATCGTCGCCTTCGTCCTCCTCGTCCGGCCCCTGCTCGTCGCCCTCGAGGGCGCCGCCGATCCGGGGCGGGGCGGCCGGGGGCCGGTGCGAGCCCGTCTGACCGACCCCCTCGCGAGCCACCCCGACCGGACCGACGCCGTCCGGGTCCGCCTGCGCCCGGCGGCCGCCGGGGGCGGGGGTCTCGAGGCCGAGCCGACCGCCCCCCAGGGCTCGCACCTGGTGACCTCGCTGGCCGGCGCCGACGGGCTGGCGCTGGTTCCGGCCGGCCTGGGCGACCTCGCCGCCGGGACCCCGGTCGACGTCGAGCGCCTGTGACCCAGCGGAGACCGAGTCCCTCGGGGCTCGGGACCGCCGCCGGGCTCGCGGCCGCCGCCGGGCTCGCGGCCGCCGCCGGGGCCGCCGCCGCCGCCGCTGCCCGACTCGCCGGCCGCCGCCGGAGTCGGAGCCGAGGGGCCGAGCGCCCGGGCCGCGGCCGGGTGCGGATCCTCGACCCCGAGGGCCCCCCGCTGATCGACGCGGCCGGGGGCGCCCGGTCGGTCCAGGCGGCCGAGATCCGGGTCACCGACGCCCAGCTCGAGGCGCTCTGGTCACCCGGCGGCCTCGAGCGCCTCGCCCGGACCTACTGGAGCTTCCTCCCCCGGATCTCGCTCGGCCTGATCAAGGTCCGCTACTCCCCGGCCGCCCGGCTGATCCTCCTGGTCGGCCGTCCCGTCGTCCTCCTCTCGTTCGGCCCCCCGGCCTACGAGCTCGACGACACCCAGGGGTTCGCCCGGTGGCCGATCCACGGGGGCCTCCTCCTGTCCGCACGCGGCCGGCCCAGCCGGGGAGCGCTCCAGATCGGCATCCGGCGGCGCGGCCCGGCCGGCCCTGGCGACCAGACGCTCGGGGTCGAGGTCTCGGTCGTCGACTTCGTCCCGACCATCGCCTGGCTCTTCGGCCGGCGCATCTACGCCGCCACCCAGTCGCGGATCCACGTGCTCGTCACCCACGCCTTCCTCCGGTCGCTCGCCCGGAGCGACCTCGCCCCCCCGCCCGGAGCCGGGGGCTGATCCCCCGGCCGGGCTTGGGTTCAGTCGAGCAGCGGCTACTTGACGACGACCTTCATCTTCATGCCCGGGGCGTGGATCGTGCAGAGGATGCTGTAGGTCCCGGCCTTGGTGAACTTGTGCGAGAAGCTCCCGCTCATCTGGGTCTTCGAGTGGAACTTCGCGGGCCCGCTGGTGACGGTCACGTTGTGAGGGTTGTGACCCGTCCACTTCCAGGTGACCGACGTACCCTTCTTGACGGTCACCGTCGCCCCGCCGTTCTTGACGAAGAAGTTGTCACCGATCTTGACGGACTTGCCGGCACTCAGAGACGGCGCCGCCATCGCCCCGGCGAGCAGGAGCGCCCCGGTCACGGCCAAGAGCAGTCTGCGCATGTCGTACCTCCCGTTGGTGGTTTCCTATGAGGAGACGCCACCCGGCCTGATTCCTTCCGCCGTCGCGCCCGCTGACTCCGGGGCCCGGCGGGCTCGGGTCAGTCGTCGAGAAGCATACGCAGCTGACGGGCGACGTTCGACGGGGTGATCCCGAGCTTCTCGAGCACGGTCGACCCGGGGGCCGAGGCCCCGAAGCGCTCGATCGAGACGACGTCGTCGGCGTAGCGCTCCCAGCCCATCGCGATCCCGGCCTCGACGGCCAGGGTCGGGAGGTCCTCGGGGAGGACGTCGGCCCGGTAGTCGTCGTCCTGCTGCTCGAAGAGCTCCCACGACGGCATCGAGACGACCCGGACCGGGAAGTCGAGCTCGTCCCGGGCGGCCAGGGCGACCCAGACCTCGCTCCCGGTGGCGATGATCGTCGCCTCGGCCCCATCGGCCTCGGCCAGGACGTAGGCCCCCCGACCGACCCCGTCGACCGACCCGTAGTGGCCGGGCGACCGGTCGAGGACGGGGAGATCCTGCCGGGAGAGGGCCATCGCCGCCGGGCCGTCGAGGTCTTCGAGGATGACCCGCCAGGCCTCGGCCGTCTCGGCGGCGTCGCCCGGGCGGAACACGACGAGCCCGGGGATGGCCCGGAGCGCGGCCATGTGCTCGATCGGCTGGTGGGTCGGCCCGTCCTCGCCGAGGGCGACCGAGTCGTGGGTGAAGACCCAGGCGACCTTCAGCCCCATCAGCGCCGACAGGCGGATCGACCCCCGCATGTAGTCGGCGAACTGGAGGAAGGTCGACCCGTACGGCCGGACGATGCCCCCGTGGGCGGCCATCCCGTTGACCGCCGCCCCCATCGCATGCTCCCGGACCCCGAAGAACACGTTGCGCCCGGGGTGCTCGGCCGTGAACCGCTCGGACTCGGGGAAGACCGTCATCGTCGACGCGGTCAGGTCGGCGGCCCCGCCGAGCATGGTCGGGGTCAACGACTCGAAGGCGGCCATCGCCTTGCCCCCGGCCACCCGGGTCGAGAGCTTGTCCTTCTCCCAGTCGGTCGGGAGGGCGTCGGCCAGGCCGGGCAGGGGACGGCCCTCCCAGGCCAGGTCCCACTCGTCGGCCCGCTCGGCGTCGGCCGACCGCCAGGCCTCGAAGCGCTCGGTCCACTCGGCGTGGACCCGGGCCCCCTCCTCGACCATGCTGAACGTCTCGTAGACCCCGTCCGGGACGAAGAACTTCTTCTCCGGATCCCAGCCCATGACCTCCTTGGTCAGGGCGACCTCCTCGTCGCCGAGAGCCGCGCCGTGGGCCTTGCTCGTCCCGGACTTGTTGGGCGACGGGTAGCCGATGACCGACTTGACCCGGATCAGCGACGGCTTGTCCTCGACCTTCTGGGCCGCCTTGATCGCCGTCTCGAGGGCGAGGGTGTCGTTGGCGTCGTGGACGTCCTGGACGTGCCAGCCGTAGGCCTCGAAGCGCTGGTCGACGTTCTCCCGGTCGAAGCTCAGGGAGGTCGGCCCGTCGAGGGAGATGTCGTTGTCGTCGTAGAGGTAGACGATCCGGCCGAGCCCGAGCTGACCGGCGAGCGAAGCCGCCTCGGAGGCGATGCCCTCCATCAGGTCGCCGTCGGAGACGATCGCGTAGATCCGGTGGTCCTGGACCTCGGGGCCGTAGTGCTCGCGCAGGAACTTCTCGGCGATGGCCATGCCCACGCCGTTGGCGAAGCCCTGGCCGAGCGGGCCGGTGGTCAGCTCGACGCCGGGGGTGACGTTGGTCCGGTCGAGCTCGGGGTGGCCGGGAGTGATCGACTCCCACTGGCGGAACTGCTTGAGCTGGTCCATCGGCAGGTCGTAGCCGGTCAGGTGGAGGACGGCGTAGAGGAGCATCGACCCGTGGCCGGCGCTCAGGACGAACCGGTCCCGGTCGGGCCAGGCCGGATCGCTCGGATCGTGGCGCATGATCTTGCGGAAGAGGACGAACGCCGCCGGGGCCATGGCCATCGGCAGGCCCGGGTGCCCGGAGTTGGCCTTCTGGATCGCGTCCATGGCCAGCGTGCGGATCGTCTCGATGGAGAGCTGCTCGGTATCGGTTTTCACGGCCACGGGTATCAGCCTGCCTCTGTCGCGACGTCAGGTCATTGGACGGCGGAGCCCTCGCGTCCCTGGCAGCCCCATCCGTCGCAACTGTACCCCGACCGGGCCGGCGGGCGCCGGCTCCCCTACCGAGGATCCAGGTCGATCCGGACGCTCAGCAGGGACGTCCCGGCGAGCCGGACGATGGCGTCGTTGACCGGGCGCCGGAGCCACCGCAGCCGGGCCCGGGGGTCGTCGTCGGGGAGGACGTGGGCCTCGCCCGAGTACCAGCGCCTGCCGACCTTGACGCGAACCCGGGGGTCGGCCGCGATGTTCCTGACGTAGTCGGACGCCAGCCCGTGCTCGCTGACGATCCAGAACACGTCCCCCCGGAGGCCGTTGCCGACCGGAACCCGCCGCGGGAGGCCGCTGCGCCGGCCGGTCGTCTCGAGCAGGGCCTGGGTCGGTGGGCAGAGGCCCCGGTCGAGCAGGGCACGGACCACCGGGTTGACGAGGCGGACGCTCGCGAAACGGCTGATCCTGCGCTTTAGTGACGTGTTCGACATGACCCTCGTCCTCCTCTGGAGCGGCCCTCGCCCGGCCGGGGTGCCCGGCCAGTCGACAGTCCCCGGCGGTCGGCCCCGGCTCAGCCCTCGCGGAGCTCGGCCATCTTCGCCCGGTCGTGGGTCGCCCGGATCCGCCGGACGGTGCCCGACCGGGAGCGCATGACCAGCGACTCGGTGGTGGCTGCCCCGGCCCCCGGGAAGCGGACCCCCTGGAGGACGTCCCCGTCGGTGACCCCGGTCGCCGAGAAGAAGGCGTCGTTGCCGGTGATCAGGTCGTTCTGGGTGAGGACCCGGTCGACGTCGTAGCCGGCGTCGACCGCCGCCTGGCGCTCGTCGGCGTCCCGGGGCCAGAGCCGGCCGAGCATGCCCCCGCCGATGCACTTGATCGCCGCCGCCGAGAGGACGCCCTCCGGGGTGCCCCCGTAGCCCCAGAGGAGGTCGACCGGGGCGTTGTCGGTCACGGCCAGGAGGGCCCCGGCGACGTCGCCGTCGGTGATGAAGCGCACCCGGGCCCCTGCGTCCCGGATCGCCTTGACCGACTCGTCGTGGCGGGGGCGGTCGAGGACGACGACCATGACGTCGCCGATGTCGGTCCCCTTGCGCTTGGCGATCAGCTTCAGCGTCTCCCCGAGCGGCCGGTCGAGGTCGAGCAGGTCGGCGATCTCGGCCGACCCGGCGATCTTGTGCATGTAGAAGACCGGGCCCGGGTCGAACATCGTCCCCCGGGGAGCCAGGGCGATGACCGCCAGGGCGTTCGGCATGCCCCGGGCGGCGAGGGTCGTCCCCTCGAGCGGGTCGACGGCGATGTCGACCGCCGGGGGGGTCCCGTCGCCGATGTGCTCGCCGTTGTAGAGCATCGGGGCCTCGTCCTTCTCGCCCTCCCCGATGACGACGATCCCGTCCATGGCCACCGACCGGAGGGCGTGGCGCATCCCGTCGACCGCGGCCTGGTCGGCGGCCTCCTTGTCGCCCCGGCCGACGAGCCGGGCGCACCCGAGGGCGGCGGCCTCGGTCACCCGCACGAGCTCGAGGGCCAGGTTGCGGTCGGTGCCGATGCCGGTGAGGCTGCTGCTTCTGTCTGGAAAGCTCATCGTCGTCCCCGGGTGGTTTGGGCGCCAGCCTACCGACCGCACCCGACGCGTGCCGTCGTGGACTCCGGTCCCCGGGACCCCTCCGGCCGGCCATCCGGCCGGCCGTCCGGCCGGTCGCCGGGTGGGCGTCCGGGTGGTCGGCCGGGCTGGGCCGCCGGGCCGGCGGCCGACCCCCGGGCGCCGGGGTGATCGGCCCGGGGCGGTGATAGCTTGCGTCGGGTGCATACCGGGTCCTTCGTTCCACTGTCGGGGGGGTGAGCGGTCGGTGATCGGCGGGGACGACGGCGGCATCGTGATCGGCGTCGACGTGGGCGGGACCAAGATGGCCGTGGCCGCCCTCGGCGAGCGGGCCGTGGTCACCCCGACCGACTGCGACGGACCCGAGGAGCTGATCGCCCAGATCGTCCGCCAGGTGGGGGCCGTGGCCGGCGGGCGTGAGGTGGCGGCGGTCGGCGTGGGCATTCCCTCGGTGATCGAGTTCGAGACCGGCCGGGTCCGGTCGAGCGTGAACATCCCGCTCGCCGACGTGCCCCTCCGGGAGGAGCTGACCATGCGCCTCGGGGTCCCGGTGTTCGTCGACAACGACGCGACCCTCGCCGCCCTGGCCGAGGCCCACGACGAGGCCGGGAACCTCGACGCCCCGAACCTGGTGATGCTGACCGTCGGGACCGGGGTCGGCGGGGGAATCGTGATCGGCGGGCGGGTCTACCGGGGGGCGACCGGGGCGGCCGGCGAGCTCGGACACACGCTCATCGCCGCCGACCCCGACGCCCCGGCCGATCCGTCCTTTCCCAAGCCGGGATCGCTCGAGGCCCTGGCCGCCGGCCACGCGCTCGACGCGCTCGCCCGGGAGGCGGCCGCCCGCCACCCGGAGTCGGCGCTCGGACGGATCGGGCCGACCGCGTCGGGACCGGATGCCGTGGTCGCCGCCCGGGCGGGCGACGCGGTGGCGATCGAGGTCCTCGCCACCTGCGGGCGGCGCCTGGGCATCGGGATCGCCAACGCGATCAACACCTTCGACCCCGACGTCGTCGCGATCGGCGGGGGCGTCTCGGCCGCCGGGGAGCTCCTGCTCGGACCGGCCCGGGAGACCGCCCGGGACTACGTGCTCCCGGGGGTCGGAACCCGGACCGAGACCCGGATCGCCCGGTCCGGCCCGGCGGCCGGAGTCCGGGGCGCCGCCCTGCTCGCCCGCATAGAGCTCACCCACCACTCCGGAGAGGCCACTCCCGTATGAGCGTTACCAGCGTGAACCCCCTGGCCGCCGGCCTCGAGCGGCTCCCCGTGGCACCGACCAACCTGATCATCTTCGGGGCGACCGGCGACCTCGCCAAGCGCAAGCTGCTCCCGGCGATCTACAACCTCGCCCACGAGGGCGGCCTGCCCGAGCAGTTCAACCTGGTCGGCATCTCCCGGACCGAGATGTCCCACGACGAGTACCGGGAGCTCGCGGCCGAGGCGATCCGGGCCTTCTCGCGGACCAAGCCCGACGAGGCGGTGCTCGAGGTCCTGCTCGCCGAGCTGCGCTACGTCCCGGGGACCTTCGACGACCCGTCGATCTACGCGACGCTCGGGCAGACGCTGGCCGAGCTCGACGTGGCGGCCGGGGAGCCGATGGCCCGGTGCTTCTACGTCTCGACCGCCCCGGCCTTCTTCCCGGTGATCGTCGGGGCGCTCGGGGAGCACGGCCTCAACGCCGAGGAGGCGGCCGACGTCCGGATCGTGATCGAGAAGCCGTTCGGGACCTCGCTGGCCGAGGCCCGGGAGCTCAACCGGAAGGTGCTCGAGGTCTTCGAGGAGCGCCAGGTCTTCCGGATCGACCACTACCTGGGCAAGGAGACGGTCCAGAACATGCTGGCGATCCGCTTCGCCAACGGCCTGTTCGAGCCGCTGTGGAACCGCAACTACATCGATCACGTCCAGATCACCGCGGCCGAGGACATCGGGATCGGGACCCGGGCCGGGTACTACGACAACGCCGGGGCCCTCCGGGACCTCGTCCAGAACCACATGCTCCAGCTCCTGACCCTCCTCTGCATGGAGCCGCCGGTCGTCTTCTCGGCCGACGAGGTCCGCGACGAGAAGGTCAAGGTGCTCCACGCGATCAAGACGCCCGAGGACATCGAGGAGATCGCCGTCCGGGCCCAGTACGGGCCGGGCGTGGTCGCCGGGGTCGAGGTCCCGGGCTACCTCGAGGAGGCGGGCGTCCCGGAGGACTCCTCGACCGAGACGTTCGCCGCCCTCCGCCTCGAGGTCGACAACTGGCGCTGGGCCGGGGTCCCCTTCTACCTGCGGACCGGGAAGCGCCTGGCCCGGCGGGTGACGGAGATCGCGGTGATCCTCAAGCCGGTTCCCCACATGGCCTTCGGGGGGCAGGAGGTCCCTCCGAACGTGCTCGTCCTGACCATGCAGCCCAACGAGGGGGTCTCGCTCTCGCTCGGGGCCAAGACCCCGGGGACGAGGATGAGCATCCGTCCGGTGAACATGGAGTTCCTCTACGGGACGGCGTTCATCTCCCAGTCCCCGGAGGCCTACGAGCGGTTGATCCTCGACGCGATGCGGGGGGACGCGACGCTCTTCACCCGCAACGACGAGGTCGAGGCCCAATGGCGGATCTGCGACCCGATCCTCGCCTGGTGGTCGGCCCACCCGACCGAGCTGCCCAAGTATCCGGCCGGCTCCCAGGGTCCGGTCGAGGCCGACGAGATCCTGCTCGAGGGGCACCAGTGGCGCGCGGTCTAGGGGGCCGGGGGGTCGGGCGGGCCGGAGCCGGCCGCCGGGGCCGGTGGGGCCGATGACCCCGGCGGTCAACGACACGGTCTGGAGCGAGCAGGACACGACGCCGGCGGCGATCGAGGCGGCGCTCCGGCGCCTGCTGGTCGAGCGCCACGCCGAGAGCGACCAGTACGTCCCGGCCCGGGTCCTCAACCTGGTGACCATCGTCGACCGGGAGTGGAGCGGGGAGATCGCCAACCGGATGCGGGCGGTCGGGCGCAACCACCCGTCGCGGATGATCGTCTGCGCGATCAGCCCGGGCCGGACGACGCTCGACGCGATCGCCAGCGTGGCGGCGACGGCCAACCCCGAGGCCGGGGGCTTCGCGCTGACCCGGGAGACGGTGATCATCGACATCGGTCCCCGGCACGTCCCGTACCTCGACTCGATCATCGACCCGCTGGTGGTGACCGACCTCCCGACCATGGTCTGGGCGCCCCACAGCCACTGGGACGCCGTCTCGGCGCTGCGCCGGCTGGCCCAGATCGTCCTGCTCGACTCGAGCTCGGACCCCGAGGTCGGCGACGCCCTCCGGCGGGCGAGCGACCTCTGCGAGTCCATGCAGGTCGTCGACCTCGCCTGGATCCGGTCGGCGCCCTGGCGCGAGCGGGTCGCGGCGGCCTTCGACCGGCCGGCCCGGCGTGAGCGACTCCGGGAGATCGCCGAGTTCGAGGTGCGCCACCACTACGCCTCGGGGGCCGGGGCGCTGCTCCTGTGCGGCTGGCTCGCCTCCCGTCTGGGGTGGGAGCCGCGCCCGCTGGACGTGCCGGGCGACGGGACGGCCACCGGCTGGGTGCGCGCCCCGGGGGGTCGGGTGTCGATTCGGCTGCAGAGCGTGCCCCAGGAGGCTCCGGGCCTGGCCGGGATCACCCTCGGCCTGCGGGATGGGAGCTCGCTCTCGCTCGACCGGGGCCGGGGCGGGCTGCGGGCGGTCCGCCGGGAGCCGGGGGGCCGGGAGCAGGTCTGGACGCTGCTCGGGGCCTCGCGGGGGGAGGGCGGCATCCTCGGCGAGGGGATCCGCCACGGGCTGCTGCGCGACCCGGTCTACGGCGAGTCCCTCCGGGCCACCGCCGGGCTCCTCGCCTGAGCGGACCCTCGTCGACCCCTCCGGGCCACCGCCGGGCTCCTCGCCTGAGCGGACGCTCGTCTACGCCTCCGGGCCGCCGCCGGACTCCTCGCCTGAGCTGACCCTCGCCGACCGGACGGACCGGCCGTATACGCTGACTGGACCGCCGGCCCCGGGGTGTGAACATCCGGCGAATCGGGGTAGGGAGGCATCCGATCGGCGGGCGGGTGCGCAATAGAGTCTGGTGGGCAGTCGACTTGGGGGCCGGAGGCAGAGATGACACAACTCGAAACCACCAGCCTCGAAGCGGCCCGGGAGCAGACCCGCCGGCTGGTCGAGGGCATCGAGGACGAGGATCTCGAACGGGTCCACTCGCCGTTGATGAGCCCGCTGGTCTGGGACCTCGGGCACATCGCCGCCTTCGAGGACCTCTGGGTCGCCCACCGGCACGGTGGCCTCGAGCTCCTGCGGCCCGACCTGATGGAGGTGTACGACGCGTTCGAGACCCCCCGGTCGGACCGGGGGTCGCTGCCCTATCTGCGCCGGAGTGAGGCCGAGGACTTCCTCGTCGACGTCCGCCGGCGGGTCCGGGAGCTGCCGGTCGGCGACGGGTTCGTCCACGAGCTGGTCGCCCGGCACGAGCTCCAGCACAACGAGACCATGCTCCAGACCCTGAACCTCGCGCGGATCAGTCGTCCGGGGGCCGAGGAGCCGGGGTCGAGGCAGGACGCGAGCGGCCTCGACCTGATCGCCGTCCCGGGCGGGGCGGTCCCGGTCGGGTCGGAGCCGTTCGACGGACGGGCCGAGACCTTCAGCTACGACAACGAGCGGCCGGTCCACACGGCGAGGCTGGCCCCGTTCCGGATCGGGCGGGTGCCGGTGACCAACGGAGACTGGCTCCACTTCGTCGGGGACGGGGGCTACGCCCGGGAGGAGTGGTGGAGCCCGGCGGGGTGGGCCTGGCGCAGGGCGGAGGGAATCGAGCGGCCGATGAACTGGCTGGGCGACGAGCTCGAATGGCGCCTCCCGGACGGAGCGTCGGGGATCGACCGGCGCCGGCCGGTGGTCCACATCTCCTGGTATGAGGCCGACGCCTTCGCCCGGTCGCGGGGGTTGCGGCTGCCGACCGAGGCCGAATGGGAGGCCGCGGCGACCTGGGACGGGACGGCCAGGCAGGCGAGCCCGGGGGCGGGGGCGGGGCCGGGCGAGGCGAACCTGATCGAGTCGGGGATCCTCGGGACGGCCCCGGCCGGGGCGTTTCCCGAGGGAGCGGCCCCGTGCGGGGCCCTCGACATGATCGGCGGGGTCTGGGAGTGGACGGCCGGGGAGTTCGGCGGGTATCCGGGCTTCGTGGCCCACCCGTACCGGGAATACTCGGAGGTCTTCTTCGGGCCCGACCACCGGGTCCTCCGGGGGGGGTCGTTCGCCTCGAGCGCCCGGGTCGTCACCCCGGCCTTCCGGAACTGGGACTACCCCCAGCGCCGGCAGATCTTCGCCGGGGTGCGGATGGCGGCCGACGCATGATGGAGCCGGCGGTCGGGGCGGCCGCGGCGATCCAGATCGACTGCTGGCTCGACGAGGAGCGCTCGCTGGCCGACGACGTCCTCGACGGGCTGACCAAGCCGTTCAAGGAGCTGCCGCCGAAGCACAACTACGACGACCGGGGGGCCGAGCTGTTCGACCGGATCTGCGAGCTGCCCGAGTACTACCAGACCCGGACCGAGCGGTCGATCCTCGAGCGCGACGCCGAGAGGATCGTCGGGGAGAACGGAGCGGTCGAGCTGGTCGAGCTGGGGTCGGGGATGGCGACCAAGACGCGGGTCCTCCTCGACGCGATGGACCGGGCGGGGACGCTGGCCCGGTACGTGCCGCTCGACGTGACCGAGACGGTCGTCCGGGAGTGCGCCCAGGAGCTCGTCGAGGAGTACCCCGGACTCCAGGTCCACGGGGTGATCGGCGACTTCGAGCGCCACCTGGATCGGGTCCCGGAGGCGGTCGGCCCGCGGATCGTCGCCTTCCTCGGGGGGACGATCGGGAACTTCGCCCCGGGGAGCCGCCGCCGCTTCCTGCGGGGGGTGGCCGGCCTGCTCGGGGGGGATGACCGCCTGCTCCTGGGCGTCGACCTGATCAAGGACCCGGTGGTCATCCAGGCGGCCTACGACGACGCCCAGGGCGTGACGGCCGAGTTCAACCTGAACGTGCTGCACGTCCTCAACCGGGAGCTCGACGCCGACTTCGACCCGGGCTGCTTCGAGCACGTGGCCGTCTTCGACGACCGGAACGAGTGGATCGAGATGCGCCTCCGGGCGACCGCGGCCCAGACGGTGGCGATCGGGGCGCTCGACCTGGAGATCGAGTTCGCCGACGGGGAGGAGCTCCGGACGGAGATCAGCGCCAAGTTCACCCGGGCCCGGGTCGAGGCCGACCTCGGGGCGGCGGGGCTCGAGCTGGCCGACTGGCTGACCGACGACGAGGAGCTGTTCGCGTTGGTGCTCGCCCGGCCGGCCCGCGGCTGACGGGCCGGAGGAGGGCCGGGGCGCGGTTATGCTCGGGGCATGACGCGACATCGCCTCTGGCCGGTGATCAGCATCCTCGTCGGGATGGCGTTCGCCATCGAGGCGGTAGCCGGGGCTGGGGGTCTCGCCTTCGCGATCACGGGGATCGCCGCGGGCGCGATGTACGCGATCGCCGGCTCGCTGACCCGGGGGGGCGGGGGCGGGCGCGGGCGGGACCGCGCCCGCAACCGTGACCGCCGCTGATCGGAGCTCCCCTGGGATCGGAGACCCGGTATCGCCGGTGATCAGTCCCCGAGCCGCTCGACCAGCATGGCCTGGCCCATCCCCCCGGCGACGCACATCGACTCGATCCCGTAGCGCCCGCCGGTCGTCTCGAGGTCGTTGAGCAGGGTCGTCATGATCCGGGCGCCGGTCATCCCGAAGGGGTGGCCGAGGGCGATTGCCCCGCCGAAGGGGTTGAGCTTCTCCTCGGGGATTCCGAGCTCGTCCCGGCAGGGGACGATCTGGGCGGCGAAGGCCTCGTTGATCTCGACGACGTCGATCTCGTCCATCGTCATCCCGGTCCGGGCGAGGAGGTCCTTGATCGCGGGAATCGGCCCGACGCCCATGTACTCGGGCTCGACCGCGGCGACGGTCGAGGCGACGATCCGGGCCCGGGGCTTGAAGCCGAGCTCGGCCGCCCGGGTCGCGCTCATGACGAGCACGGCGGCCGCGCCGTCGTTGAGCGGGCAGGCATTCCCGGCGGTGACGGTGCCGTCGGGCTTGAACACCGGCTTGAGCTCGGCCAGCTTCTCGAGCGTGGTTCCGGGGCGGGGGCCGTCGTCGCGGGTCACGAGGGTCCCGTCGGGCGTGGTGACCGGGACGATCTCCTTGTCGAAGTGTCCGGAGTCGCGGGCGGCGACGGCCCGGGTCTGGGAGATCAGCGCCCACTCGTCCTGGGCGGCCCGGGTGACGCCGTAGCGCTCGGCGACGTTTTCGGCGGTCAGCCCCATCGGGATGTAGACGTTGACGATCGCCCCGTCTGACCCGTCGAGGCGGGGGTGGAACTGGAAGTCGGGGCCGCCGGCGGCCCGGGAGACGGCCTCGACCCCGGCGGCGACGTAGATGTCGCCCTCGCCGGCGGTGATCGCGTGGAAGGCCATGCGGATGGTCTGGAGCGACGAGGCGCAGAAGCGGTTGACCGTGCACCCGGGGACATGGACGTCGATCCCGGCGAGGAGGGCGGCGTTGCGCCCGATGTTGTAGCCCTGCTCGCCGGCGCCGAAGGCCGCGCCCATCATCACGTCGCCGATCAGCCGGGAGTCGAGGTCGGGGTGGCGCTCGAGGAGGGCCCGGAGGGGAACGGCGGCGAGATCCTCGGCCCGGACGTCCTTGAGGGAGCCCTTGAAGGCCCGGCCGATCGGCGTCCGGACGGCATCGACGATGACGGCTTCGGGCATGCTGGGGTCTCCTTGTTCGGGGCGGATCGCGGGGGGGTGGGCGAGGCCCCGGGAGGTCGATTCTAGGGGGAGGGGAGCGCCGGCCTCGGCGGGGCTCGGGCATCGCCACGAGGGCGGGCCGGGCCGGCCGGGACGGATGGGATGATGCCGGGGTGCGTCGGGAATCGCTCGTCGTGGCCGGGTTGGTGGGACTCGTCCTGGCCGGGCCGAGTCAGGCGAGCTCGGGCCTGGTCGGGTTCTCGGAGTCGGGCGGGATCGCGGGACGTGCGGTCAGCCTCGAGGTCGACGAGGCCGGCCGGGTGGTCGAGCGACGGGTCGGCCACCGGACCGGGACCTTCCGGATCACGGCCACCGAGCTCCGGAGCCTCGGCGCGGCGATCCGGGGTGCGCCCCTGACCGGGCTGCGCCGCTCTTATGCCCCTGACCCCCCGGTCGGGATCGCCGACGGGATCACCGAGACGGTGACCCGCCACGGCCGGTCGGTGAGCGTCTCGACCGGCGCGTCCGGCGTCCCCCGGCGGCTCACTCGCCTGATCGACGCGCTGAGCGCCCTGATCCGCTGAGGCCGGCGGCATGCTCGGGCTCGAGGGACATGTCTCGCGGAGCAGTCGTCGGCTGCCGGCTGATCGGAGGGCCGGGGTCAAGCTGCCGGTGGGCGTGGGTCGACGGTCGCAGGCGCGTGGGCTCCGGTGCCTGGTGAGCTGCGGTCAGCGGAGGACGCGGACGACCGGGCCGATCAGCTGGGAGCGCCTCACCGGACCCCAGAACCGGCTGTCATCGGAGGCGCCCCGGTTGTCGCCGAGCAGAAAGTAGTGGTGGGCGGGAATGACGATGGGAGTCGGGAGGTTGCACGCGGGGATATCGCGGCACGGCGTGATGTAGGGGTCTGACTCCCGCCTACCGTTGAGGATGACGTGACCGTTCACGATCGCGAGGCGGTCCCCCGGCCCAGCGACGATTCGCTTGAGGGACGTCTGAGTGCTGGCGGCCGAGGTTGACTTCTCGCAGGCCTGCTTGCTGTCGCCGGCCCCTTGGTGGGGGTTCGCGCAGCTCGTGCTCGGGCCGTCGGCGCCGGCCGGCGGGTGGAAGATCACTACCTGTCCGATCGCGGGACGCTGACGGGGGTAGCCGGTCGGGTCGATGAGCACGATTGCGCCACGCGGAACGGTAGGCGCCATCGATCCGCTCGGCATCCGGTAGAGGCGATCAAGACCGGCGGAGGTCTGGTGCGGCGGGTCCGAGACCTTCCACCGGACGCCCTCGATGACGAGCGCGGCGTCGGTAGTCACCGACACACCGTCGAGACTGCTGTCGAAGGTGACGTTTGCTCTGGCGCCGCTCACCCTGACCCTCCTCACCCGTGCGGTCGTCGCGATCGCCCGCTGCTGCGCGCGCTCGGCCGGTGTCTGAGCCCGAAATGCCTGCTCGAGAAGCGACGGGCATGCACCAGCGACACCAAGCTTCGACTGGGCTGAGGTAGTCAGCACCGAGCAGGCCGACGCCGAATCGGCGGTGGCGACGGCCCGGAGATACTGGTGCAACGCGGCGCGTACCGACGGATCGCCGTTCGCGCTCCCGCCGCAACTCGTGAGACACGCTGCCGCAGCCAGCAGTCCCGCGGACGCGTGTCCGAGTCCCCTCCGCATGGTTGGCCACCGTAGCGGAGCAAGTCCATTCGTCGCAGCTCCACTCGGCTACGGCCCGACGCCGCTCCCGGTCGACATCGGTCCCCGTCCAGAGCGGTCGCGCTGTGGTGGCCGACCACGGCGGTCGCCTCTGTCCGAAAGGCGCAGGGGCGGGCGGCTGCGGCAGTCTGACCGTCGGTACCCCACGATCGCTTCGTCGCGAGGCTGTCGGAGAATCGGTCTGTCTGCTCGGTTGGAGAGACTTCTGGGATGGCTCTAGATTTCGTTTCGTGTGACCGTGGTCAGATG
>JAXDHK010000239.1:0-2963 GCA_034664545.1 Solirubrobacteraceae bacterium | reverse complement strand
CTCGCCGCTCCGGACGAGGATCCGTTCGCCCTGCTCGACGACCAGCCGCCCGTCGGACCGGCCCCGGTCGGGACGGTCGGGGGCGGGTGGTTCGGCTTCCTCGGGTACGGCCTCGTCCGGCGTCTGGAGCCGGTCGGGGCGAGCCCGCCGCCGCCCCGGCGGCTGCCCGACTCCGCCCTGGCCTTCTACGATCACCTCCTCCACGCCGACCCCGACGGGCGCTGGTGGTTCGAGGCCCTCTGGACCCCCGCCCGGGCCTCCTTCCTCGACCGCCGCCTGGCCGATCTCCAGGCCCGCGTCGACGCCGCTCCCCGGGCCCGACCCTTCGCCACCGCTCCCTGGACCCACCATCCGAGCGACGGTGGGCATGCGCTCGCGGTCGCCGCCGCGCGCGAGCGAATCCACGCCGGGGACATCTTCCAGGTCAATGTCTGCCGGCGCCTGGGCTCCCGGCTGACCGGCGACCCGATCGACCTGTTCGCCGTCGCCGTCGCCGTTCTCTCCCCCGCCCGGGCGGCCTTCCTCGGGGGTCCGTGGGGCGCGGTGGCCAGCCTCTCGCCCGAGCTCTTCCTCGAGCGGCGCGGCCGGCGGGTGCGCAGCGCCCCGATCAAGGGGACCGGCCGCCGCCCGCGCGACCCGGCCGCCGCCGCCGCCGCCGCCGCGGCGCTCGGGGCGTCGGCCAAGGACCGGGCCGAGAACGTGATGATCGTCGACCTCGTCCGCAACGACCTCGGCCGGGTCTGCGGGCCCGGGTCGATCCACGTGCCGGCGCTCGCCGAGCGCCAGGCCCACACCGGGGTCTGGCACCTCGTCTCCGAGGTGGCCGGCGACCTGCGCCCGGACGTCGGCGACGCCGACCTGCTCCGGGCGACGTTCCCCCCGGGCTCGGTGACCGGAGCGCCGAAGGTCGCGGCGATCGACGTCATCGCCGAGCTGGAGAGCTCGGCCCGCGAGGTCTACACCGGGGCGATCGGGTTCGCCGGCCCGGTGGCCGGGCTCGAGCTGAGCGTCGCCATCCGGACGTTCGAGTTCCACGGCCGGGAGGCCTGGCTGGGCGTCGGCGGGGGGATCGTCGCCGACTCGGACCCCGGGGCCGAGGTCGCCGAGTGCGAGACCAAGGCCGCTCCCCTGCTCGCGGCGATCGGCGCCCGGGCGGCGCCCGCCCGGCCGGCCGGGGCCGGCGCCCCCCGCCCCCGCCGGCTCGGGCCCCGCCCGCTGCCGCGTCCCGACCCCGCGGCCGGGGTGTTCGAGACGCTGCTCGCCCGGGACGGGAGACCGGTCGCCCTCGGACTCCATCTGGCCCGGCTGGGCGCCAGCGTCGGCGCCCTCTACGGGCGCCCGGTCCCCGCCGCCGGGCTCGCCGGCCGGATTGCGGCGGCCGCGGCCGGGGACCCCGAGGCCGGTCGCCTGCGGGTGAGCGCCCGGCCCGGACCGGGCCGGCAGCTCGAGGTGACGATCGTCACCACCCGTCTCCCGACCGAGCGCCCGGCGGTCCGGCTGCGCACGACGACGGTCCCCGGGGGGATCGGCGCCCACAAGTGGTGCGACCGGCGTCTGCTCGACGCCCTGGCCGAGGCGCTCGCCCCCGACCAGCCGCTCGTCTGCGACGCCGACGGACGCCTGCTCGAGACCGGCCGGGCCAACCTGTTCGTCGTGTCCCCCGACGGGGCGCTCTGCACGCCGCCGGTCGCCGGGCGCCTGCTCCCGGGCGTGACCCGGGCCCGGGTGATCGCCGCCGCCCGTGGGCTCGGGCTCGAGGTCCGCGCGGTCGAGCTCCGTCGGATCGATCTGCGCCGGGCCCGGGAGGTCTTCGTGACCGGGGCCCTCGGCGGCGTCGAGGCGGTCGAAGCCTGCGACTCATGGGAGCTCGACGGGGGGGCCCGGGAGGTCGCCGGACGCCTCGGGAGGGTTCTCGCCGCCCCGGCCCCACCCCCCGCCGGGTCGGGTCAGGTCGAGAGGGGGAGCGACAGGTTCTCGAAGATCGCCATCACGCTGCGCGACCGGTTCAGCGAGTAGAAGTGGATGCCGGGCGCCCCGGCGGCCAGGAGGTCCTCGGCCTGCTCGGTCGCGTAGTCGATGCCCAGCTGGATCGCCGCCTCCTCGTCGTCCCCGACCTTCGCGAGCCGGTCGGCGAGCCGAGCCGGGATCCGGGCTCCGCAGAGCGCGGTGAAGCGCCGGATCTGGGCGGCCGAGCGGATGGGGAGGAGGCCGGGGACGATCGGGACGTCGACCCCGAGCCGGCGGGCCTCCTCGACGTAGCGGTGGTAGTCGTCGTTCTCGAAGAAGAGCTGGGTGATCACGACGTCGGCCCCGGCGGCCACCTTCTCGCGCAGGTAGCCGAGGTCGGCCTCCCGGCTCCCGGCCCGGGGGTGGATCTCCGGGAATCCGGCCACGGCGACCGAGAACCCCCGGCCGATCGCCTCCTCGACGAGCGCCCGGGAATGGGCGAAGCCCTCGGGGTGGGGGTTCCAGTCGGCCTCGGCCCCGTCCGGGGGGTCCCCGGCGAGGGCGATGACGTTCTCGATCGACTCGACCTTCAGGCGGTCGAGCACCGACCGGACCACGGCCTTGGGCTGGCCGACCACGGTCAGGTGGCACATCACCTCGAGCTCGTATTCCCGGTGGATCCGGGCCACCAGGTCGACCGTCTTCTCCCGGGTGCTCCCCCCGGCCCCGTAGGTCATCGAGCAAAACGCCGGCTCGAGCGTCCTGAGCACCTCGATCTCCCGGAACAGCTCGGCCTCGCCCGCGGGCGTCTTCGGCGGCCAGAACTCGATCGAGAAGGTGTGGCCGGGCCTCGAGTAGATGTCGCGCAGCCTCATCGGGATCGCTCCTTCTCGCCGGGCGCCCCCGGGCGCCCTCGGTCTCGACGGCGGCCCCCGGCGGTCATGGTCGGACCTAGACCGCGACCGACTCGGCGAGTCCGGCCCCCGCCCGGAGCGCCGCGGCCTTGTCGGTCCGCT
>JAXDHK010000238.1:0-4144 GCA_034664545.1 Solirubrobacteraceae bacterium | reverse complement strand
TCCAGGCCGAGGTGTCGAATACGAGCGGGCCGCCCGAGCCGTAGGCGTCAGCGGCGCGCGGCATGCAGCTCGGTGGAGACCGAGAAATCGTAGCGATCGTCCTCGGCGGAGTCGAGTTCCCGCAGGAACCGGATCGCCTGTTCTCGCCCGCGTAGTTCCTCGCGCAGCGCTTGCGCGCCGCGGAGGGCGAGGTCACGGAGGGCGCGGGACCGAGAACGGCCGCCGAACTCGGCCAGCGCTGCATCCAGTTCATGATCGACCGTGACTTGGACCCGGCGCGATGTCGCTGGCACGAAGGAAGTGTACCAGTCCTTAGGTACACCCGGGGAGGTTCTGTCCCGGACGCGAACCCGGCCGCTGGGCGCGGAATACGTCGACCGACGGTCAACAGAGGGCGTACGATGGGCTGGTGGCCCGGCCGGCGTACACCCGCCTCCAGATCGACGAGCGCCGGCGCCAGCTCCTCGACGCCGGGGCCGCCCTCTTCGCCGAGCGCGCCTACGAGGACATCTCGATGCGGGAGATCGCCGCGACCGCCGGGGTCTCGAAGGCGCTCCTCTACCACTACTTCCCGAGCAAGACCGACCTGTTCACCGCGGCGGTGGCCGAGGCGGCGGCCGAGCTCGAGCGCCTGATCGAGCCGACCGGAGGCGGGACCCCGGTCGAGAAGCTCGAGCGGAGCCTTGACGCCTACCTCGGTTGGATCGAGGACAACGCCCGCGTCTGGTCGACCCTGATGCGGAGCGTCGCGAACCTGCCCGAGGCCCGTGGCGCCCTCGAGGCCTTCCGGGCCCAGACGATGGCCATCGTCCTGACCGAGCTGACCGGCCCGGGCGTTCCGCGCCCGGCGCTTCGGGTGGCGATCAGCGGCTGGCTCGGCTACATGGACGCCGCGATCCTCGACTGGACGTCCGGCCGCGACCTCGACCGCGAGCAGCTCCGCCAGCTCCTCTTGGCCGCGTTCGGGGCGGCGCTACTCGGCGCCCGGCAGGTCGACCCCCTGGTCGAGCTCCGCCTCGGCTGACCGGCCCTCCTCGCGCAGCCACCGAGCCGTGGCCGTGATCCCGTCGCGGAGGTCGACCCCGGCCTCCCACCCGAGCAGGCGGCGGGCCTTCTCGACCGAGGGCCATCGCCGGGGGACGTCGACCTTGAAGCTCGGGAGGTGCTCGAGCTCGAACTGCTCGGGGTCGGCCCCGGAGCACTCCCAGACGATTCGGGCGATCTCGGCGACGGTCAGCTCCTCGGCGGCCGAGATGTTGAAGTCCTCGTCCAGTCCGGCCGGTGAGCTCATCGCGGCGACGACGCCGGCCGCGATGTCGTCGACGTGGGTCAGCGTCCGGGTCTGCTCGCCCGAGCCGAAGATCTCGAGCGGACGCTGGCCGGCCTGGACCTTGCGGATCAGGTCCGGCACCAGGTGGGCGATCCCCGGCTCGTCGGTCGGCATCTCGCCCGGCCCGTAGGCGTTGAACGGCCGGCAGATGGTGAACGGCAGGCCGTGCTCGTCGTGGGCGGCCCGGCAGTAGACCTCCCCGGTGAGCTTGGAGAACCCGTAGGCCGAGACGGGGACCGGGCAGTCGGGGAGGTACTCCTCGGGCGTCGGGAAGAGCTCGGCCCGCTCGAAGACCATCGACGAGGAGATGTAGACGAAGCGCTCGACCTCGGTCTCCAGGGCGGCCCGGAGCACCGCGTTGCAGAGGGCGTTGTTGACCTCGGTCAGCGTGTGGGGGAGCCGGTGGAAGTTGGCGATCCCCCCGACGATCGCCGCGCAGTGGATGACGTGGGAGCACCCGGCGATCGCCACCCGGGCGACGTCGAGGGACCGGAGGTCCCCGGTGTGGACCTCGCAGCCCTCGCGCATCCACAGCGGCGGGGCCCGCTGGTCGGAGACGCGCACCTCGTAGTCCGGATCGCTGAGGAGGCGGCGGACGATCGCCGAGCCGATCATCCCGGCGCCCCCGGTCACGAGGACCCGGCTCACACGGCCTGCCTGCCCCCCGGCACCGGCGCCGGTCGGCCGTCCGCGCCGCCGACCAGATCCCGGAGCTCTCCGGCGTAGGCGAACACCTGGCCCCCGCCCCAGCAGTTCCACGGATCGATCACGATCGCCTCCTCGGGGAGGGCCCAGAGCGCCTCCGTCGTCCGAAAGACGCTGTGGTTGGTGGCGACGATCACCGCGTCGGCCCCGTCGACCGCCTCGGCGAACGAAGCCGTCGGGGTGTCGACCATCGGGTCGTGGACGACCACGTCGGCGAGCTCGCGCTCGAGCAGGCGGACCAGCTTGTGGGAGAGCGAGTCCCGCTCGTCGTCGGTGTCGGCCTTGAAGGCCAGGCCGAGGACGGCGATCTTGCGTCCGTCGAGGCCGCCGAGCCGGCGCTTGGCCCCTCCGACCAGGAACAGCGGGACCGACTCGTTGACCCGGGAGACCGCCAGCAGCATCCCCGGGGCGGCCGATCGCTCCTCGGAGAACGTGAAGTCCTTGCGCAGGCAGCTCCCGGCCGTGAACCCCGGCCGGGCGATGCCCCCCCGGGGGTAGTCGCGGTTGATCAGGTCGATCACCTCGAACACGTTCGCGTCGTTCTGCTCGCAGTCCATCATCAGGAGGTTGGGCAGGGCGAAGGTCGCGTACCGGAGGATGTTGGTCCAGATCTTGGCCAGCTCGGCCTGGACCGGGGTGGTCTGGACGATCGGGGCGGCGAAGACCCCGAAGAGCTGGCCGACCGCCGCCCCCGACCCGGCGCCGACCCCACCGATGATGCACGGGAGGCTGTCGATCTCCTCGAGGAAGCGTCCGGCGGCGATCCGCTCCGGGGCGTGGGCGACGTAGAGGTCGGTCCCGATCTCGAAGTCCCGGTGCTTGCGCAGGTACCCGGCGACGAAGGCGGTCGTCCCCGGGGCGATCGTCGAGCGCAGGACGAGGGAGTGCCCCGGACGCAGGAGGGGGAGGAGGTCGTCGAGCGCCTGGCGGATGTCGCGCATGTCGATCTCGATGTGGGAGAACGACGGAGTTCCCAGCGTGATGACGATGTGCCGGGCCTGGGCGGCGTCGGCCACCCGATCCGAGAGGTCGAGGCTGGTCCGGTCGAGGAGCTCCTGGGTCCCGGTCTCCTGGAACGGCATCCGCCCCGCCCGGAGCGCCTCGAGGCGAACGGGATCGTTGTCGATCCCGATCACCGAGAGCCCGCGATCGGCGAAGCAGAGCGCCAGCGGCAGGCCCACCCGGCCGAGGCCGACGATCGAGACGTCGTAGCTCATCGTCCGCCGGAGGCTACTACCGGGGGTCCCGGGTCCCCCGGCCGACGTTCCACCCGGCGGCTGGTCCGGCCGGCCCCGCCCGGCGTAGACTCGCCCAGGCGCCGCACCGGGCGCGGAGCCCACTTGACCACGCGCGACTCCGCCATATGACCGACTGCCTCGTGGTCGGGGGCGGATTTCTCGGGTCCCACGTCGCCGTGGCCCTCGCCCGGGCCGGGCACCGGGTGACCGTCTACAGCCGGTCGTTCAACCCCTGGCTCGACGACTTCGCCCCCCCGGCCTCCCGGGCCGCCGGGGGCGTCATCCGCCGGGTCGCGGGCGTCCTCCCGGCCGGCCGGGGACTCGTCGAGCTGATCGCCGCCGCCGACGTCGTCTTCTACCTCGGGGGCACGAGCACGCCGACGATGGCCCACACCGACCCCGGCGGCTCGATCACGAGCTTCGTCGTCCCGGCGGCCGCACTCTTCGACCTGATGCGGGCGACCAGCACCCGGCGGATCGTCCTGGCCTCCTCGGGGGGAACCGTCTACGGGAAGGTCGGGCGCCTGCCGACGCCCGAGGACCACCCGACCGAGCCGATCAGCATCCACGGCCACAACTCCCTGACCGTCGAGCGCTACGCGATGTTCTACGCCCGCCACCACGACTTCGAGCCCGTGATCCTCCGGTACGCCAACCCCTACGGACCCGGCCAGCTTCCCCGGCGGGGACAGGGGGTGATCGCGACGTGGTGCGACGCCCTGGCCCGGGGCGAGCCGATCCTCCTCTACGGCGATCCGGCGACCCGGCGGGACCTGGTCTACGTCGAGGACGCGGCCGAGGCGACGGTCCGGGCCGGGTTCATCGGCGCCGGACCCGCCGTCTACAACGTCGGCTCGGGCCGGTCGTGGTC
>JAXDHK010000237.1:0-16815 GCA_034664545.1 Solirubrobacteraceae bacterium | reverse complement strand
TCCCACGAGATGATCGCCGAGCTGGCGGCCCATTCCGAGGTGCCGGTGATCAACATGCTGACCGAGCGCCACCACCCGTGCCAGGTCCTGGCCGACCTGATGACCCTCCGGGAGGCGTTCGGCCAGCCCGAGGGCGTACGTCTGGCCTACGTGGGCGACGGCAACAACGTGGCTCGGTCCCTGGCGCTGATCGGGACGCTCGCCGGACTCGACGTCGTGGTCTCCTCGCCGGCCGGATACGAGCTCGAGCCGGAGGCCGGCGCCAGGCTGATCGCCGATCCCGAGGAGGCAGTCCGGGGGGCGCACGCCGTCTACACCGACGTCTGGGTCTCGATGGGCGACGAGGCGACGGCCGAGGCCCGGCGGGCGGCGCTCGAGCCCTACCGGATCGACGACGCCCTGCTCGACCGGGCGGCCCCGGGCGCCGTGGCGCTCCACTGCCTTCCGGCGCACATCGGCGAGGAGATCTCGGAGTCGGTGCTCTACGGCGGGCGCCAGCGGATCTGGGATCAGGCGGAGAACCGGCGCCACGCCCAGAAGGCCCTGCTCGAGCTGCTCGTCGCGTAGGGCCGCACGGCGGCCCCCGCGGGCCCCCGGCCAGTTCCCCGGCGGGGCTCGGCCGGGGTGGAGCCGACGAGGTCGAGTCTCAGGCGACACCGGGGGACCGGCCGACCGGCGGCCTGCGATGCTAGAGAGGCATGAGCACCCCGGATACCACGACCCGCGTCTCGGTCGGCGACGAGCTCGAGCTCCGGGTCGACAGCCTGGCCTTCGGGGGAGCCGGGGTCGCCCGGACGCCGGGCGGGTACGTCGTGTTCGTCGAGGGCGCCCTCCCGGGCGACCGGGTCAGGGCACGGGTGCACAAGCGCAAGCGGGCCTACGCCCAGGCGCGGACCCTCGAGATCCTCGAGCCGAGCCCCGACCGGGTGGCCCCGGTGGCCGACCATCCCGGGGCCTCGTGGCAGGTTCTCGGCTACGGCCGCCAGCTCGAGATCAAGCAGGACCAGGTGCGCGAGGCGCTCGTGCGGATCGGTCGGCTCGAGGGCTTCGAGCTCGACCCGATCGTCCCGGCGGTCGAGCAGTGGCGCTACCGGAACAAGCTCGAGTACTCGTTCGGCCGAGGTCCGGGTGGCGAGCTGGTGTGCGGCTTCCACGAGCCGGGCTCATGGGAGCGGATCCACCCGATCGACGACTGCCTCCTGGCCTCCGAGCGGGGGAACCAGGCCCGCCGGGAGGTGCTCGACTGGTGCCGTGGGCAGGGGCTCGAGGCGTTCGACCGCCGCCGCCACGACGGCCTCCTGCGCAACCTGGTCGTCCGGGAGGGTCGCCGGTCGGGACAGATCCAGCTGCGTCTGGTCACCGGGCCCGGCGAGCTCGACGTCGAGTCCCTGGCGGCGGCAGTCTCCTGCGACGGGCTGTTCTGGACCCGGACCGACGCGATGGCCGAATCCACGGCTGGGGGCCGGACGGAGATCGTGGCCGGCGTCCCGGCGCTCGACGAACGGGTCGGGGAGCTCAACCTCCGGATCTCGCCCCAGGCGTTCTTCCAGACCAACACCGAGATGGCCGACGAGCTCTACGCCCTGATCGCCCGGACGGCCGATCTCCGGGGGTGGGAGCGGGTCTACGACCTCTTCTGCGGGACCGGGGCGATCGCCCTGACCCTGGCGCCGAGGGCCGGCCAGGTCTTCGGCCTGGAGCTCGTGCCCGAGGCGGTGGCCGACGCGATCGTGAACGCCGCACGCAACGAGATCGGCAACGTCTCGTTCTTCGCCGGGGACGTCCGACTCGGGATGCGGGATCTGGTCGAGCAGGCCGGGCGGCCCGACCTCGTCGTCGTCGACCCCCCGCGGGCCGGACTCTCGGCCAAGGTGGTCCGCCGGATCATCGAGGCGTCGCCCAAGCGGATCGTCTACGTCTCGTGCAACCCGACGACGCTCGCCCCGAACGCCGCCCAACTCGTCGAAGCCGGATGGGTGCTCCGGCGGGTCAGCCCAATCGACATGTTCCCCCAGACGCCCCACGTCGAGTGCGTGGCACTGCTCGAGCGGGGAGCCGCCGGTCCGGGGCCGACCGCGGCGGTTCCCGCCGGCTGAAGCCCGCCGGGGTGGGAGCGAAGCCCCGGCTCGCCCGGGGCGTCGGGGCCTGGTCCGAGCTTCGGGAGCGAGGGCTGTCGGTAGGCTTGCCCGGTGCTGGCTGCCACGATCAGCGACGGGAAGGTCTCCACCGAGGAGCACCCCGACCCGGAGCCGGGGAAGGGCGAGGTTCTGGTCCGGGTGCGGGCGGCCGGCCTCAACGGGGCCGACATGATGCAGCTCCGAGGTCGCTACCCGGCGCCGGCGGACTCCCCGGCCGACATCCCGGGCCTCGAGCTGGCGGGCGAGGTGGCGGGACTTGGCCCGGGGGCCACCCGGTTCGCCGAGGGGGCGCGGGTGATGGGGATCGTCGGCGGCGGGGGGCAGGCCGAGCTGGCGATCGTGCACCAGCGCCAGCTGATGCCGGTGCCTGAGGGTCTCGACTGGGCGGCCGCGGGCGGGACGCCGGAGGTCTTCACGACGGCTCACGACGCCCTGTTCACTCAGGGTCGGCTGGCCCCGGGCGACAGGCTCCTGATCCACGGGGGGGCCGGTGGCGTCGGAACCGCCGCCATCCAGCTCGGGGTGGCCGCCGGAGCCCGGGTCAGCGCGACCGTCCGGAACCCAGCCCTCCGCGAAAAGGTGGCCGGACTCGGGGCCGAGGTGCTCGCGCCGGAGGGCTTTGCCGAGCACGGCCCGTTTGACCTGATCCTCGAGCTGGTCGGGGCGCCGAACCTCGGCGAGAACGTCTCGGCCCTGGCCACCGAGGGCCGGATCTGCGTGATCGGGATCGGCGCCGGAGCCAAGGCCGAGCTCAACCTCGGGGCCCTGATGGCCAAGCGGGGACAGATCAACGCGTCGATGCTCCGGGCCCGCCCGCTCGAGGAGAAGGCGATGACCGCCCGACGGGTCGAGCGCCACGTGCTGCCCCTCCTGGACGGCGGGTCGGTCCGGGTGCTCGTGGCCGAGTCCTACGCCCTCGCCCGGGTCGCCGAGGCCTACGAGCACTTCGCTGCCGGGGGAAAGCTCGGGAAGATCGTCCTCATGATGGGCGCCGGCTGACCCAAACCCAGTAGAGCGCGGACCGAGTCCGCCTCGTGTGACGGATCGCACAGAAGCTGGGGGCGCCGGCGCCTAGTCTCCGTCGTAAGCAAATCTGGACCCGAGACGGAGGTGGGAAATGCTCTCCCCGGCCGAAGCAACCGCAGGTTCACCGAGGTTCCCGAGGCAGTTTGCCGGGGGACGCGACCGTGGGATGGGACCGGCGCCGTGCGCGCAGGTCGGCGTCGTCGATCCGGCGTCCTACCGGGCCCTCTTGGCCAGCCTCGGGCTCGAGCCCGATCCACGGCTCTGCGTCCCGGCGGTCCGGCCCTAGCGGGTGCGGCGTCCCGCCGACCCGGCCTCCGTCGGATCGCCGCGCTGCCGCGATCCGTACCCACGCCGTCGGTGCCTCAGCGGATGCGGAGGGTCCCGATCGGCGCTGCCGTCCGGGCGAAGCGGCGGTTCCGGCTGATCACGATCACCAGGCGCAGGAGCCCGGGTCGGGTTCCGCGGAGGCGGAACGAGAAGGTGCCGCCCTGGGCGATCGTGCCTCGAGCGGCCGTGGCCAGACCTCCCGTTCCGGTCCGGTAGGCGACCGCGGCCGGAGTCCCGGTGGGCACCCCCGAGGCGACGCAGCTGCCGTTGACCTGTCGGCCGACCTTGGCCGAGTGGGCGGAGAGGTGGCAGGTGGGGCGGCTCTGGCCGAGAGCCCCCCGTCTCACGGAGACCGGGGCGCTGGTCGCCGATCGACCCGTGGTGGTTCGGACCCTGGCGGTCAACGAGTGGCGGCCGGTCAAGCCGGCCGTCGACCACCGGATCGACCCAGAGCAGGTCGGCTGGCCGCCGCAGGTGATGGTGGCAATGAGTCTTGTCCCGTCGTAGAGGGCGATGCTCGCCGGGTGGTCAGCCTGGCCCGGATCGGTGACGGCCGAGGCGGAGACGATCACCCGGCCGCCGAGCGCCGAATTCGGCTTCGGGCTCGTGATCGTCACGGTCGGGGGCGCGGTGCCGATCGTGACGCTGACCAGGCCGCTGACCGCCCAGAGGCCTCGGGTCGTGGTGACGAGCGCCGCCAGGTCGTGCATCCCGGTCAACCCGGTGGTCCCCCAGGCGACCGATCCGGCGCAGGTTCGCTGGTGCTGGCAGTCGAACGCACCGATGAGGCTCAGTCCGTCGTAGATGGCGATCCGGGTCGGAAAGTCGTCCTGGGAGGGATCGGTCCCGCCGACGGCCGAGATCGTCACCGTCCCGGCGACGGTGTTCCCGGTCGCCGGAGCCGTGATCGCCACGCTCGGCGGGGGACTGACCACGGTCACGGGGATTGGGATGCTGGTTGCCGTCATCGAAGCCCGGGTCTCAAGCTTGGCGGTCAGCGCGTGGGCACCCGAGAGCCCGGTCGCCGGCCACTGGACCGTGGCCGTGCAGGCCTGCTCCGCTGGGCACGTGGACGACACGATGAGGTTGGCCCCGTCGAAGAACTGGACGACCGAGGCGAAATCGCCGGGAGCAGCCGTTGCCTGGGCGGTGATCCCCACCGTCCCGCTCACGGTCGCGCCGGGAGTCGGGCTGGTGACCGAGACGGTCGGGGGCGGGGGCGCCGACAGGGCTCCGGACGGCCCGGCCGTCGGACCGAGCCACGCGACGAGTACAGCGAGAAGGACAAGGCTGAGCCACCGAGAGCGGTGCGTGCGTGAGGGCATGGCCATGGCCCAGCGTACATCGGGCGCGACCGCGGCCTCACCGCCTCTCGGTCGACGTCAGCCCGAGCCGCCGAAAAGCCGCTTCCACCAGGGACGGCGCCCGGCCGGAGCCTCCTCCGCGCCCCAGTCCGGCGGATCCGCGGGTGGGTGGTCGCCGCCGGTGGCCCCGGCGGCTTCGGCCGCCGGCTCCTCCGCCACCCGGCCCACACGCGTCGCCTGATCCTTCGCCTCCGGCTCCTCCGCCACCCGGCCCACACGCGTCGCCTGATCCTTCGCCTCCGGCTCCTCCGCCACCCGACGCAGACGCGTCGCCTGATCCTTCGCCTCCGGCTCCTCCGCCACCCGACGCAGACGCGTCGCCTGGTCCTTGGTCGGGGCGCTCGGCTCGCCCTCGTCCGGCGTAGGATCCGTCGGGGGCTGGTCCGGCGCAAGGTGCGCCGCGAGCTCCCTTGGCACCTCACGTACGCGGGTCGGCTGTGGCTCGTAGGGCGCGCTCTCCACCGGCTCGACCGGCACCTCACCCAACCGCGTCGGCTGATCGCGAGACGCCGGCACCGCAGGCTCAACCGGCACCTCACCCAACCGCGTCGGCTGATCACGCGACGCCGGCACCGCAGGCTCAACCGGCACCTCACCCAACCGGGTCGGCTGGTCACGCGACGCCGGCACCGGGGGCTCATCCGGCGCCGCGGCCTCGACCGGCACCTCGCCCAGCAGCGTCGGCTGATCGCGGGAGCTCGTCGGGGGCGGCTCGGGCGGGCTCACGACCTCGATCAGGACCACCTCGAGCGTCGTCTCGCCGAGCTCGACCCGGTCGCCGGGACTGAGGGGCCAAGGAGCGTCGATCATCTCACCGTTGACCCGGGTGCCGTTGTGGGACCCAAGATCCTCGAGCAGGAGCTCTCCGTCGGCCTGCTTGCGGATAGTGGCGTGGCGGCGCGAGAGCGTCGCATCGTTCCCGAGATTGCCGGGCTGTCCGGCACTCCGGCCGAGGAGCACGTCATCCTCGATCGACAGCTCGGCTCCCGTCGCGTTGCCCTTGACGACCCGCAGGACGAAGTGACCCATCGGCAGACAATACGACGGACCCCGAGGGAATCGCAAGCGCCGAGCCGAGACCAAAACGTTCAGTTCTCGCCCGGCGCTCCCGGGTATACTCGCGGCGAAACATGGCCGACCTGACGCTTGAGATCGTGGAGGGACCCGACGCCGGACGTCAACTCGGTGTGCAGGGTAGCGTCGTCATCGGCCGGTCGGCCGAAGCCGACATCGTGCTCGACGACCTCCAGGTGTCGCGCCAGCACGCTCGGGTGACCGCCAACAAGGGGTCGGCTGTCGTCGAGGATCTCTCGTCGGCCAACGGGACGTTCATCAACCACGCCGAGCTCCACGGCCCGGCCCGGCTGGATCCGGGTGACGAGCTGCTGATCGGCGTGACCGTGCTCCAGCTCCGGACGAAGGAGGAGATCGCCATCGTCCCCTCGGCCGTGCGCACGGTCCCTCCGGGCCTCGCGATGGCCCCGCGGACGCCCGACTACGTACCGCCGGTCGTCGCCGAGGAAGTAGCCGCCGGCGCGGCGCCGGCCGTCGGCCCCAAGGAGCTCACCCGCCTCTACGACGTCCGCGTCCGCCAGCGCGCCAACCTGGCGCCGCTCGCGATCTTCCTGCTCGTCTGCCTCATCGTCGTGATCTACCTCGCCACGAAGTAGGTCCCGTCGCCGGGCGCCCGCCCGGCCTCAGGCGCTGCCCCGGCCGCCGCGAGGGCGGGTGACTTCTCGAGACTCGAACCGCGGCGCGCTCAGCGCGTCGCGAAGTAGACGATCAGCGCGATCGCCGTCAAGAAGATGGTCAAGAAGGTCAGGAGCGCCGGAAGGACGAGGCGCGTAGCCACCTTCCGCCGGCCAGGCTTCGCGGGCGGCGCGAAGGCTCCGACCGGGGCCGAGCCCGCACGCGGGGCGGCCGGACGTCGGGGGCTCGACGGCGCGGGCGCCGCCGGCTCGGCGGCCGGACGTCGACGCCGGGGGGGAACGGTCGAGGCATCCGGGGCGGCCGGGGGGAGCGGCGCGTCGGCGTCGACCGCCGGGTCGCCGATATCCGCGGCCGGGCGCCTCGGCTTCGGTGGCTTGGCGGGGATGTTGGTCGGAGGCGGGCCGGCCGACGCGGCCGGCGCCGGTTCGGGTGCCGCGGGCGGCGCGACAGGCTCCGGAGCGGGCGGTGGCGGCGGTGGCGGCTCGACGTCGACCGGCGGAGAGGGGGGCGGCGGCGGGTCGGCGGGGACCGGCGGCGGGGATACGGCCGGCGCGGCGACCGTCCGTCCGCCGTCCGCGGCCGCACCGGCACCGGCACCGGCGATCTCAACCACGAGCTCGGTCTCTCCGAGACGGACGACGCCCCCATCCGGGATCACGGTCGGGCCCTCGAGGCGCTTGCCCTTGAACCACGTCCCGTTGAGCGAGCCGAGATCCTCGATCTCGATCCCGGCCGGCGTCGCGCGTACGGCGATGTGGCGGCGGGACAGCTCGGCGTCGTCGATGACGCAGTCCACGTCCCCGCGGCCGACCACGACCTCGCCGTCGACCTCGAAGCGTGTTCCGGCGCCTGGGCCGCTCTGGACGATCAGCGTCGGCATGTCGGGCGGGTCGGGGGCCATGACATGGCCGCAAGCATAACCGGCCCGGACCGTCGCGTCACGGTTTGTCCCGGAACTCGCATGGTCGCCTAGACTGCGGGTCGCATGAGCACGACCGGGGACGCTCCGCCGCGGGGCGTGGGGACGCGCCGCCTGGCGATCTACTACGCCCTCCTGGCCATCGTTACGACGCTCGTCGTGGTCTGGGTGGTCTCCCAGGGGTCCCACCGACACGCCCAGGTGCAGATCGCCGGCGGCTACGACGTCACGGCCGGAGGCACGTGCCTCGGCCAGCAGTTCAACATCGCCCAGTCGGGCCAGTTCGCCACCCTCGACGACCCTCAGGGTGGGGCCTCCGGCAAGCTGTCATTCAAGAACAGCCGCCTGACCGGAACCGTCGCCTGTGCCGACCACACCAGTCGCCACGTCGACCTCGCCTACTCCGGGGGAAGCCTGACCGGAGCCGTCGGCGGAGCCCCGGCGAGCGCCCAGTTTCGACGAGATCCCCCGGCCCCCGGGGCCCCCAAGCCGAAGGCGCCCCCGAGCATAGCCGGGGACTACCAGCTCTCCCCCGGCTCCCAGTGCCTCGGCGGCAGGATCACCCTCGACGGGTCGGGCAGCAACCTCGAGCTGGTGGCCTCGGCGAAGAACCGGGGCCGCCTGACCTACCACTCGGGCGCGCTCAGCGGTGCGGTCGCCTGCACCCACGGCGGCACCCGGCGGTTGGCGGCCATCGCCGCGGGTCGACAGCTCGACCTGACGCTCATGCCTATCCCCGCCGCCGGCGCGGCCCCCGGCGTCGCACCCCCCCCGGGCGGTGGCGCGGCATCTCCGGCGGCGGCTCCGGAGCATTCGATCGCGACCAAGCAGCGCGCCGTCGACGCCACGGTCGCGGCCTTCTTCATCGCCGTCGTCATCGTCATGCTCTTCGCGCGGCTGATGGGAGCCGTGTTCGCCCGAATCGGCCAGCCCCGGGTGATGGGTGAGGTCCTGGCCGGGATCCTGCTCGGACCGACGCTCCTCGGCACCGTCGCGCCCGGCGTCGAGACGGCCCTCTTCCCGTCGGACGTCATTCCCTACATCGGAGTTGCCGCCAACCTCGGCCTGATCTTCTACATGTTCCTCGTCGGCCTCGAGCTCGACGCGAATCAGCTCAAGGGGCGGGTGAAGCTGGCCCTCGCGATCTCGAACACCAGCCTCCTCATCCCGTTGTCGCTCGGGCTCCTCGCCGCGGTCCCGCTCTACACGCTGCTGGCCCCGCACACCAACTTCATCGCCTTCGCCCTGTTCGTCGGGGTCGCCATGTCGATCACCGCGTTTCCCGTGCTCGCCCGGATCGTCGTCGAGCGGCGGATGCTCAGGCGCCCGCTCGGGGCCCTCGCCCTGGCCGCAGCCGCTCTGAACGACGTCTCCGGGTGGTTCCTGATCGCCTTGGCCTCGGCCTTCGCGGGCACCGGCGGAGTGAGCGGGGTGTTCGGCACCGTGGCCCTGGCGATCTGCTTCTGCCTGCTCATGGTCTTCGCCGTCCGCCCGATCCTGGCCCGGGCCGCGACCGCCCACGACGAAGCCGGACGGCTGCCGGCCACGTGGATCACGGCGATCTTCGCGGGCGTCCTGTTGTCGGCCTTCGTAACCGAGAAGATCGGCATTGCCGTCATCTTCGGCGCCTTCGTCATGGGCTTCGTCATGCCCCGTCACGCCGGTCTGACCGAGGACGTGACCCACCGAGTTGAGGACTTCGTCGTCACGCTCCTGCTCCCGCTCTTCTTCGCCTACACCGGGTTGCGCACCAACGTCCTGCTGCTCGACCGGTCCGAGCTGCTCGTGATCACGCTCATCCTGTTCGGCCTCGCGCTCCTCGGGAAGTACGGGGGGACGGTCTTGGCGGCCCGGGTGATGCGTCTCGGTTGGCGGGAGTCGGCCGTGCTCGGGGCCCTGATGAACACGCGCGGCCTGACCGAGCTCATCGTCCTCAACCTGGCCCTCGAGAAGGGTGTGATCTCCTCGGCCCTGTTCGCCGCCCTGGTGATCATGGCCCTGGCCACCACGTTCATGGCCGGCCCGATCCTCCAGCTCCTCGACCCGAAGAACACGTTCGGCGAGCCTCTCGAGGAGGAGCTCGCCGAAGCCCGGCGCCAGACCGAGCGGGACTCGATCGTACCCATCCCCTCCCGGGCGATCCTCGTCGCCCCGCAGACCGACGCCGGTCTCCCGCAGCTCCTCGCCCTCGCCGAGCCCCTCGCCCGGACCGAGCCCCAGCGCGAAGTGATCCTCGCCCGGCTCGTCCGCCCGCCGCGTGGGGCGGCCGTCCGCGGGGCGCTCCAGACCGAGAGCCGCATCCTCAACACCTCGAGCGCCGAGGTCCAGCGCGAGCGTCTCGCCCTGCTCGAGCGCGGCGTCGCCGCTCGGGCCGTCGCCTTCACCTCCTCCGATGCCGGCCAGGATCTCGTCAGGCTGGCCGATTCCGAGGAGGTCGACCTGATGCTGATCGACGGTCGCCGGCCCCTGCTCGGGACCGGCGTGCCCCGGGAGGCGGTCGGCACGGTTCTTCGCAAGGCGCCGTGCGACGTCGCCGTGCTCGTCGCCCGCGAAGACGCCGTGATCGTCACCGGTCCCGACGCCCCGATCGTCGTCCCCTTCGGCGGTGCCGAGCACGACTGGGCGGCCCTCGAGCTCGGTGCCTGGATCGCCTCGGCCACCGGGGCGCCCCTGCGCCTGCTCGGCGCCCCGAGCAAGGACGGCGAGGAGAAGGACTCGAGCCGCCTGCTCGCCGACGCCTCGCTCCTCGTCCAGCAGTTCGCCGGGGTCGCCGCCGAGCCGCTCATCTCGACCGGGGGACGCGACGGGGTGATCGCGGCGGCAGCCGGCGCCGGCCTGCTGATCACCGGTCTGTCCGAGCGCTGGCGCCAGGAGGGCCTCGGGGAGACACGCGCGGCGATCGCCCGGGCGGCCCCGGCCCCGATCCTCTTCGTCCGGCGCGGCATTCGCCCCGGGGCCCTCGCCCCCCCGGACGACGTGACGCGCTTCAGCTGGTCCTCCCCGGCCCTGGGCTCGGGCGGACCGGTGATCCGCTGAGGCCCTCGGGAGCGAGCCGATGAAGGACCGGATGCTGGCCGGCGAGCTCTACCTCGCCTCCGACCCCGTCCTCAGGGCGGATCTGGCCCGCGCCCAGGACCTGCTCGCCCGCTTCAACTCGACGCCGCCCTCCGACCAGGCCACGCTCGACCGGCTGCTGCGCGAGCTGCTCGGCGGGGTGGGCGCCGGGGTCGTGGTCAGGCCGGCGTTCCGCTGCGACTTCGGCACCCACATCACCATCGGTCCCGGGACGTTCGTCAACTTCGACTGCGTGATGCTCGACGTCGCCCCGATTCGGATCGGAGCGGCCTGCCAGCTCGCCCCGCACGTCCAGCTCCTCACCGCCGCCCATCCGATCGACCCTGGTCCCCGACGCGACGGTTGGGAGTACGGCCGGCCGATCACCCTCGCCGACAACGTCTGGCTCGGCGGAGGAGTCATCGTCTGCCCCGGGGTCACCATCGGAGAGGACACCGTCGTCGGAGCCGGAGCCGTCGTCACCCGGGATCTCCCCGCCGGCGTCGTCGCCGTCGGAGCCCCAGCCCGGGTCCACCGCCGCATCGGTGAACGCGACCGAGTCGAGCCCCCCTTTGGCTGAGCCCGCGGCCCGGCGATCGTCACCCCCCAAGGGGAATCGCCGCCAACGGCCCGACGCCCCCGGCGCCGGTCCCGACGACGTGGCTCGGGCGCCGCTAGGCCTTGCCGCTGAGGTCCAGCGGAACCCGCCGGACGCCCGACGGCGCCGGGAGGTTGCGCAGCTCCTCCGGAACGCCCTTGACCGACGAGAACTCGATCGCCAGCGGCGGCGGCCCACTCGTGGCCTCCTGGGCCCCGATCACCGACACCGGGGTCGGGACGAGCTCCGGGGACGTCGACCAGCCGGTGAAGCGGAACTCGCCGCCGTTCTCGATCCAGCTCAGTGAGAAGAGCGGGAGGATCACGATCTTGGTCCAGATCGCCAGCACCCAGACGACCCAGTAGAGCCAGATCGCGTTGATGTCGGTCAGCCCGACCTTCGGGACTTCGTGGGCGATCACGAAGAGGATCACGAACTCCCCGGCGGCCAGGACGAAGGTCAGCCACGGCGGCTGCCACCTGATCACGTAGGGGTAGAAGGCGATGTCGAGGATCACGCCCATGATCAGGTAGATCCCGACGAGGACGATGTAGCCCTCGTTGCTGGTCAGGATCGAGACGATCGCGGCCAGGATCGCGCCCGGGAGAAGAATGATCGTCCGCGTCTCGACGCGGCCCAGCACGGTCGGGCACATCAGGCGAGCTGCTCGGTCTTGCGGACCCCGCGCATCGCCTCGGCCGCCGCCGAGGACAGGCGCAGCTGCATCCCCAGACGCCCGGGGAAAGGCCGCCTCCGCAGGTGCTCGGCTCGGGCGCAGTCGGACACGAAGCGCCGACCGATGTACTTGAGACCGGCGATCGTGTCCCCGTGCGGGATCACGCTGTTCGCCGTGAGGCCCATCATGCACAGCCGGGACTCCGGCTGGTCAAGACCCGGGACCCCGCAGTTGGTCAGCAGCTTGATCCGTCCCTGCTCGATCGGCAACTGGTAGTGCTCGACCAGCCGCCGCAGCAGCGGGATCGTCAGCGCCGACTTGTTGAAGCCGGTTCCCACCACCACGCCGGTGACGTCGAGCCACCCCGGATCCTCGCCGTGGGCGTTGGCGATGTGGACCCGCAGTCCGGCCGGTCCCGGCTCGACCTGGTCGATCTCCCCGATCGCCGCGTCGAAGCGGCCCTCGGCCTGCCCCTTCTCGATCCGGGCCTGCCAGCTGCGCCGGTGAGGCGTCGTCCCCTTGAGCACGGTCCCGAGGAACGCGACCCGCTCGTTGAACGGAAGGGCTTGGAAGACGTCGATGCCCTTGGCCTCGAAGAGACAGCGCGGGACGTTGAGATCCTGGTCCTCGGGCAGCGGGTTCCGGGTCAGCGCGAGCACCTTGGCCCCGACGTCGAGCGCGTTGGCCCACTCGTTGATCGAGGCGATCCCGGCTCCGACGATCACGTAGCGGCCGTTCTCGGCGTACTGCTTGGGCTCGTAGGCCTGGACGATCCGATCGCCGATCTTCGGGTTGCTGCGCGCCTTGGAGATCACCGGCGGGAAGGCGAGCGGCCCGTGGCCGACGGCCAGCATCACGTGCTTGGCCCGACCGGCGAACTTGGCGTTCTCGTCGTAGAGGACGAAGTGCGGATCCGGGTCGGTCTCCCGCTGCACCCAGCCGATCCGCGTCGGGACGCGGCAGTCGTCCCAGCCCAGGCCCTTGGCGACGACCAGCGCCTCGGCCAGGATCTCCGAGACCCCAGGGTTGTACTTGCGCCGGATCGACCGGGCCAGGACGCTCGGACGCTTGTGCGACCAGGCGTTCAGCTGGCCGAAGGTCGGCCAGTCGGCCGGGAGGAAGTGCGACTCCGACTCCGAGCGCAGAACCGTCTGCCCGAGGTTGTAGGCGAACTGCTGATAGGTCGCCACCGGGTTCTCGCGCGTCCCGTAGACGCGGACCTGATCCGGGCGGAACCCGAGGTACATCGCGGTCGAGTGGACGATCAGCGATCCGAAGCCGTCCCCGACCACCGCGATCGTCGAATCTGCTCCTGGCTTGGCTGGCATGCGCGGCAGGATAGTCGACCGGCGCGGCGGCGTCGAGGGGAAAAACTTAAGACGGAGTGACGCCCGCCC
The DNA here is from genome assembly GCA_034664545.1 of Solirubrobacteraceae bacterium. Lineage (GTDB taxonomy): Bacteria > Actinomycetota > Thermoleophilia > Solirubrobacterales > Solirubrobacteraceae > Palsa-513. The sequence continues at coordinate 3,606 of JAXDHK010000237.1, read as the reverse complement.
CGGCCGTCTTACCCGGTGTCGACGGCCCGCCACCGGCCGTCCCGGTAGACGAAGCTGATGGGCTCGGACTCCTCGTCCAGGTGGATCCGGACCGACCGACCGGGGAGGTCGATCTCGAGGCGCAGCGACAGGGGGGGCGTCTCCCCGCCGGCGTCCGCCGGCAGCTCGACGCCCACGCTCGCCGGCGCGGCCACCGGCGCCAGATCCCCGCCAAAGACATCGTCCACGGAGCGCAGCGGCGGCGCCGGCTCGTCCTCCGGTAGGTCCGCGGGGGCCCGCAGAGGCGGCGCGACCTGACTGGTCGGCGGCATATCCTCGACCGCCTCCACCGGTCCCGCTTCGGCCGGCTCGAGATCCCCGGTCGGGTCCGGCGGCGGCGGCGCAGCCGCCCCGGGCTCGGGATCGACGGGGAGGGCGACCGCCGGGCCGGGCACGCACACGCGCACGACCAGCGTCGTCGCCCCGATGTCCATCCAGTCGCCGACCTCCAACGGGGTGACGTCGGTGATCCGTCGGCCGTTGACGTAGGTGCCGTTGGTCGAGACGAGATCCTCGACGGCGTAGCGTCCGCCCGGGGTGCGGAAGATACGCGCATGCCGGCGCGAGATCTCGACGTCGTCGGCCAGGCGACCGACCCCGTCGGCCGAGCGCCCGACCAGCAGCTCGTCGGCGACGTCGATCACCGTGCCCACCGCGTTTCCCGCCGTGACCTCGAGGCTGATCTGCCCGACCGGAGTCGGGGGCTCGCCCGGGTCCACGCCCGCCTCCACCCCGGCCCGGGGCCCCGCGTCGGGCTCCTGGGTGACCCGGCGCAGCGGCGGGGCGGCGACCGGGGGCTCGATCCGCAGGCCGGCGATCGCCGCGCGGGCCGCCTCGATGACCGCCCGGCACGAGTCGGGACGCCCGTCGGGCTCCTTGGCCATCGCCGCCGCGATCACGTCGTCGAGGGCCGCCGGGAGCTCCGGTCGCCGGTCGCTCGGGCGGGGCGGCGGCTGGCGCAGGTGCGCGTGGAGAACCTCGACCTCCCGGGCGCCGGGGAACGGCGGCTCGCCGATCAGGCACTGGTAGAGCAGGCAGCCGAGCGAGTAGACGTCGACCCGGTGGTCGACCTCGGTCCCGATGATCATCTCCGGCGCCGTGTAGTGGAAGGTGCCGACGTAGCTTCCCTTGGCGGTCAGGGCGACGCTGTCCTGCGAGCTGTTCTTGCTCAGCCCGAAGTCGGTCAGGTAGCAGTGATCGGCGCCGTCCGTCCCGTCGCTCTCGTGCGCGATGAGGACGTTCTCCGGCTTGAGGTCGCGGTGGAGGATCCCGGCGGCGTGCGCCGCGTCGAGGGCGTCGGCCACCTGGGCCAGGAGAGCCACCGCGCGCTCCGGATGGAGCTCCCCCTCCCGGGCCAGCAGCTCGCGCAGGTCCCCGCCGGGGACGTACTGCATCGCCATGTAATGGACCCCGTCCGTCTCGCCCGCCTCGTAGAGGGCGACGATGTGGGGGTGGTCGAGCGAGGCCGCGTAGGTGGCCTCGCGGGCAAAGCGACGGCGGGAGTCCTCGTCGTCGATGAGCTCGGGCGGGAGGAACTTGAGCGCCGCCGGCTGCCCGGTGGACATGTGCTCCCCGAGGTAGACGATCCCCATCCCCCCCCGGCCGATCTCGCCGGTCACCCGGTAATCGCCGACTTGGTCGCCGAGCTCCACGCGATCGCTCATGCTCCCGTTCTAGCACCTCTCGCCCGATCGGGCCCCCGACGGGACCCCCGAGCGGCGGGGCCCCCCAACCGGACCCCCCGGATCGAGGGGCTCAGGAGAAGGGCCCGGCCCGGACCGGCTCGGGCTGGAACCCCCCGGCCGCCGGGTGGCGATCGTTGCGGATCACGTGCATCACGGCGTTGATCAGGGCCAGGTGGGTGAACGCCTGGGGGAAGTTGCCGAGGTGGCGCCCCGACCGGGCGTCCAGCTCCTCGGCGTAGAGCTGGAGCGGGCTCGCGAAGGAGAGCAGGCGCTCGCAGAGTCGACGCGCCCGGGCGTGCTCCCCGATCTCGCTGAGTGCCGAGACCAGCCAGAAGGAGCAGATCGTGAACGTCCCCTCCTCCCCGGCCAGGCCGTCGTCGGTCTGCTCGACCCGGTAGCGGAGCACCAGCCCCTCCTCGGTCAGCTCGTCGGCGATGGTCAGCACCGTCTGGCGGATCCGGGGGTCGTCGGCCGGGAGGAAGCGGACGAGCGGCATCAGGAGCACCGAGGCGTCGAGGGCCGTCGTCTCGTAGTGCTGGACGAACACGCCCCGGTCGTCGACTCCGTGCTCGCAGATGTCGGCGTGGATCTCCGCGGCGGCCGCGCTCCACCGCTCGACCATGGCCGGGTCCTCGCGCAGCGCCGCCAGGCGGGCTCCCCGGTCGGCGGCCACCCAGCACATCATCTTCGAGGACGTGAAGTGCTTCGGGTCTCCCCGGACCTCCCAGATTCCCCGGTCGGGCTCCCGCCACTTGGTCAGCGCCGTCTCGACCTGGCGCTTGAGGATCGGCCACAGGCGCTCGGGGAGCTGGTCGCGAGTCTTCGTGTGGAGGTAGATCGAGTCGAGGACGGCCCCCCAGACGTCGTGCTGATGCTGGTTGTAGGCGCCGTTTCCGACCCGCACCGGGCGCGCCCCCCCGTAACCCGAGAGGTGGGTCAGCTCCTGCTCCTCCAGGCGCGACTCCCCCCCGATCCCGTACATGATCTGGAGCTGCCCCTCCTCGGCCTCGGCCACGTCGGCCACGAAGTAGAAGAAGTCGTTCGCCTCCCAGTCGAACCCCAGGGTGTAGAGGGCCCAGAGCATGAACGTCGAGTCGCGGATCCAGCTGTAGCGGTAGTCCCAGTTGCGGGTACCCCCCGGCGTCTCGGGCAGCGAGGTCGTCGCCGCCGCCATCATCGCCCCGGTCGGGGCGTAGCTCAGGCCCTTCAGGGTCAGGGCGCTCCGCTGGAGGAAGGTCCGCCAGCGGTGGTCGGGGAACGTGCCGTGGCGCAGCCATTCCTGCCAGTGATGGGCGGTCCGCTCGAGTCGGTCGTGGGCCTCCTCGAAGCTCTGAGGCAGCGGCAGCTCCGACCAGCCGAGGGCGGCGTAGGCGACCTCGCCCTCGCGCAGGACCGTCCGCGCTCGGGCCCGCGGCCCCTCGAGCCCGAGCCGCATGTCGGTCACGAGGCGCAGCTCGATGTTCATGCCCTCGCTGGTGGCGATCGCCTCGTGATATCCATCGCCCCCGTAGCGCCAGTCGGCCGACAGGCCGCCGTAGTCGAAGGCCGGCTCGCAGTCGAGGTGGACCTCGGCCGACCCCTGGACGCATCGGACGGTTCGCAGGAGCACGTGGTCGGCGTCGTAGTCGGTGGGCGAGCGTCGGTGGTTGACCGAGCGCTTCTGCTCGTGCACCCACGGCCCGATGCAGAGCACGTCGCGGACGATGATCCACCCGGTGGCCGTCTCCCAGCTCGTCTCGAGCACCATCGTCCCCGGGAGGTAGCGCCGGCCGGCCGGGACCTCGACATCGGGCGGGCCGACCCGGAAGCCACCGGCATCCCGGTCGAGGATCGCTCCGAACACGCTCGGCGAGTCCATCCGCGGCAGGCACATCCACTCGAC
>JAXDHK010000236.1:0-7119 GCA_034664545.1 Solirubrobacteraceae bacterium | reverse complement strand
GACGATCACCCCGAGCCCGACCGTCACCTCGCACGCCGCGACGACCATCACGATCAGGGCGAACACCTGGCCGTCGGCGTTCCCCCACATCCGGGAGAAGCCGATCAGCGCGAGGTTGGCGGCGTTGTGCATCAGAGCGAGGCAGAGGAGGATGACCAGCGGGTTGCGCCGGGTCACGACGCCCCCGGCTCCGATCGCGAAGATCAGGGCCGACACGACGAGGTACCACTCGATGCTCACGCGCTCGTCTCCTCCCGGGCCGGGGTGGCGTGGATCCGGCCGGCCGCCTCGGCCATCGTCCCCGTCCCGGGGGGCGGGGGTCGGAAGATCTCGATCGCCGCGATCGTCGGGATCCCGTCGTCGTCGCCGATCCCTCCGCGCCGGCGGGCGAGGACGACGGCCCCGACCGCCGCCACCAGCAGCAGGTAGGAGGCGATCTCGAAGGGGGCGAGGAAGTTGGTCAGGAGGAGGTCGCCGATCTGCCCGGGCTGGCCGAATCCGGTCGGGAGGGCGGCGCCCCGGGTGTCGAGGCCCTTGAGCGCCGACCCGAGGACGGCGACGCACAGCTCGAGCATCAGCGCGCCTCCGCAGCCCCAGGCGGCGAGGGTCATCGCCCGGCCGGGCGGCCGGCCGAGCGGCTCGCCGATCCGGGGCTGGGCGTCCTGGCCGCCGACGTAGGAGACCACGAAGGTGTAGAGGACCATGACCGCCCCGGCGTAGACGATCACCTGGGCGGCGGCGATGAACTCGGCGCTCAGGAGGAGGAAGAGCAGGGCCAGGGAGATCAGGTGGGAGACGAGGGCGAGCACCGTGTAGAACGGGTTCTCGATCGCGATCACCCCGATCGCCCCGGCGATCGCCCCGATCGCGGCGAGGAAGAAGAGGATCGTCGACAACTACTCGCCCTCCCGGCGGAGCGGGGTCGCCTCGACCGGGTCGGCGAGGAGCATCTCCTTGGTGAAGATGAGGTCGCTGCGGTTGTAGTCGGACATCTCGAAGTCGTGGCCCATGGTGATCGCGTCGAACGGGCAGGCGACCTCGCAGTAGCCGCAGAAGATGCACCGGCTGAGGTTGATCTCGTAGACCGCGGCGTAGCGCTCGCCGGCCGAGATCCGGTGCTCGTCGGTGTTCTCGGCGGCGACCACCCGGATGCAGTCGGCCGGGCAGGCCGCCGCGCAGAGCGAGCACCCGACGCACTTCTCGAGGCCGTCCTCGAAGCGGTGGAGCTTGTGTCGCCCGCGGAAGCGCGGGTAGACCGGGACCTTCTGCTCGGGGTAGGAGATCGTGTTGATCCCCTTGGCCACGTGGCTGAGCGTCGTCTTCAGTCCGCGGAGGGTCTCACCGAACGCGCGGTAGGCGCCGCCGGCCCCGGGCTTCGGGGCGCGCTGAACGAGGATCTGGTCGTCTCCGGGAGTCCACATGTCTACTCCTCCTCGCTCGAATCCATCAGTTGGTGGCCACCACGACGATCGCCGTGATCAGGGTGTTCAGCGTCGCCAGCGGGAGCAGGACCTTCCAGCCGAAGCTCATCAGCTGGTCGTAGCGGAGGCGGGGCAGCGTAGCGCGGATCCAGATGAAGAAGGCGACGAAGATCACCATCTTGGCGAGCACGATCAGCGGGTCGGTCCATCCGGGCGGGTGGATGCCGAACGGGAGCATCCAGCCTCCGAGGAAGACGGTGACCGCGATCCCCGAGACGACGATCACGTTGAGGTACTCGGCGAAGAAGTAGGAGGCGAACCGGGCCCCCCCGTACTCGGTGAAGTACCCGCCGACGAGCTCGGCGTCGGCCTCGACCAGGTCGAAGGGCGCCCGGTTGGTCTCGGCGAAGCCGGCCACGAGGAAGACGAGGAAGCCGACGAACTGGGGCACGATGTACCACATGCCCGCCTGGGCGTGGACGATCTCGGTGAGCGAGAGCGTCCCCGCCGTGATCACCACCCCGGCGAGGGCGAGGCCCTGGGAGACCTCGTAGGAGATGAGCTGGGCCGCGGCCCGCATCGACCCGAGGAACGAGTACTTCGAGCCCGAGGCCCAGCCCCCGAGCATGATCCCGTAGAAGGCGACCGCCCCGAAGGCGAACACGTAGAGCGGCCCGATGCTCAGGTCGAGGCCGTAGAGGCCGACCTTGGTCCCCCCGATGTCCTGGACGTCGCCGAAGGGGATGATCGCGAAGGCGGCGAACGCCGTGAGCATCGAGATCACCGGGGCCAGGACGTAGAGGAAGCCGATCGACGTCTTCGGGCGCGACTGCTCCTTGGTCGCGAGCTTGACGATGTCGGCGATCGGCTGGAGCATCCCGAACGGCCCGACCCGGTTGGGGCCGTACCGGCCCTGGAAGCGCCCGAGCAGCTTCCGCTCGGCGATCAGCACGATCGGGACGAGCTGGAGTCCGACCAGGAAGATCACCGCCGCCTTGAGGATCTGGATCCACCACGGCTCGAAGTAGCCGACCGTCGCCGTCATTCCCCCGGCTCCCCCCGGCCCACCCGGATCATGCCCGGGCTCGGGCCGGTGTCCCGGACCCGCTGGGCCCGCCGTTGGTGCTGGTCGCCCGGTGGAGGCTCACCAGGGGTCCGTCGATTCCGTTGGCCGCGTGCTCGGCGATCCCGGCCTCGAGGAAGACCCGGCCCTCGGGGATGGCGTTCCGAAGCTCGGCCCGACCCCGGACCTGCTGGTCGGCGCCCCCGGTCACGAGCACCTCGTCGCCCTGGCGGATGCCGAGCCGGGCGGCGTCGGCCGGCGAGAGCTCGACCCGCTGCTCCCGGGCGAGGAACTTGAGCGCCGGGGCGTACTCGACCTCGGGGGCCGCCCAGATCGACCGGTAGGTGCCGAGGAGAAGGCGGGCGCCGGGGGCGGTCAGGGCGTTCGAGCGCCTCGGCGTCGGCGTCGGCGCCGGGGTCGGCGTCGGCGTCGGCTGGGCCCCACCGGCCGCCGTCCCGCCGCCGTCGGCCTCGCCGGTGGTCGCGGTGTCCGGCCCCCCGGGGAGGAGCTCGCCGGCCCCGGGTCGGACCGGCCAGCGGATCCCCCGGCCGCCGAGCTCGGTCAAGGTCAGGCCGGCGTAGAAGGGGACGGCGGCGAAGAGGGCCTCGCTGCAGAGGGCGATGGTCGGGAGGCCGGGGTCGGATCCGAGTCGGCCGGAGAGCTCGTGGAGGACCTGCCACTCGGGGCGGACGTCCCCGGGCCGGCCGATCGCCGGGCGCAGGCGCTGGACGCGGCCGTCGGGATGGGTGACCGTCCCCTCCTTCTCGGCGGTGGCCTCGGCCGGGAAGACGACGTCGGCGTGGTCGCGGATGCCCTCGGTGAGGAACGCGGCGTGGGCGATGACCCCGCCGGCCGCCGCGAGCCCGGCCTCCCAGGCCCGGCGGCCGGGATGGCTGCGGAGGGGGTCGGACCCGAGCAGGTAGAGGACGTCGAGATCCCCGTTGGCGAGACCCTCGGCGATCCCCGGGGCGCCCCGGCCGCCGGCGGGCGGGGCCGAGAGGCCGGGCCCGGCGTTGGGGAGGACCCCGGCCTCGCGCAGCCCCCGGCCGTTGGCGGCCTCGGGGATCCCGATCAGGCCGGCGCCGGGGGTCCGGGCGAGCCCGAGCTGGCCGGCGAGGGCGAGCAGGCCGGCGGCGGCGTCGGCGTCGGCATCCGGGCCGCCGAGGATCCGGTCGTGGTAGAGGACGACGACGTCCTGCGCCCCCTCGAGGGCGGCGGCGAGGCCGGTGAGCTCGGGGGCGGTGCAGCCGGCGGCGGCGGCCAGGTCGTCGAGGTCGGGGGCGCCGGCGAGGGCGCCGGAGAGGGCGGCGAGGAAGGCGGCGGCGTGGCCGGGGGCGAAGCGGGCGGTGGCGGCGGCGCTCGGGTCGAGGGCGCTCGGCCGGCTGGTCGCCACGGCGAGCTTGACCCGGTTGCGCCGGACGCCCTTGCGGATGCGCATCTCGAGGATCGGGGCGTCGTCGACCGGCTCGCAGTCGAGGACGAGGACGGCGTGGGCGAACTCGAGGTCGGGGACGCTGGCCTGGAGGGCGGGGGCGCCCAGCGCCCGGAGGTGATCGAGGTCGACCGGGGGGCCGGAGCGGGAGTCGAGGTGGGGGGATCCGAGGGCGTCGCGGAGCATCCGGGCCAGGAGCATCCCCTCCTCGTTGGTGGCGGTCGACCCGGCGAGGGCTGCGGTCCGGTCACCGGCCCCGGCGAGGAGCTCGGCGGCCCGGGCGAGGGCGTCATCCCACCCGGCCGGGCGGAGCTCGCCGTCGCCGTCGCGGAGGAGGGGGGTGGTCAGGCGGTCGTCGACGTGGATCGCCTGGTAGGCGAAGCGGCCCTTGTCGCAGAGCCAGCCGTCGTCGACGCCCTCGTGGTGGCGGTCGAGGACCCGGAGGACGCGCTCGTCGCGGACGGTGAGCTCGGTGTTGCACTGGGCCGGGCAGAGCATGCAGATCGACCCGGCTCCCTCGATGTCCCAGGGCCGGGCCCGGAAGCGGTAGGGGATCGAGGTGAGGGCGCCGACCGGGCAGAGCTCGATGATGTTGCCGGAGAACGGGGCGACGTAGGGGTGGCCGTCGAAGGTGCCGACGAAGGAGTGGGCCCCGCGCTCGAGCAGGACGAGCTGGTAGTCCTCGGCGAGCTCCTGGGAGAAGCGGACGCACCGGTAGCAGAGGATGCAGCGCTCGCGGTCGATGGCGATCAGGGGGGAGAGCTCGAGGGGCTTGCGGAAGTGGCGCTTGGGCTCGATGAACCGGGACCGGCCGGGGCCCCAGCCGAAGGTGATGTCCTGGAGGGGGCACTCGCCGCCCTTGTCGCAGACCGGGCAGTCGAGGGGATGGTTGATGAGGAGGAACTCGACGACCGACCGCTGGGCCTCCTTGACCCGGGCGGTCTGGGTGTGGACGACCATGCCGTCCTTGACCGGGGACGAGCAGGCGGTCTGGAGCTTGGGAATGCCCTCGATCTCGACCAGGCACATCCGGCAGGCCCCGACCGGGTCGCCGAGCTTGGGCTCGTAGCAGAACACGGGTATCTCGATGTCGCCGTACTTGGCGGCGTCGGCGAGCATGGTGTTCTCCGGGGCCTCGACCTCGAGGCCGTCGATCGAGAAGGTGATGGTCTGGCGTTCGGGGCGGGGCATCGACTACGCGGCCCCCTGGGCGGCGAGGGCGGCCTCGGAGGCGACGGGGGCGCCGAGCTGCATGGCCTCCATGTGGGCCTCGAACTCGGGGCGGAACTTCTTGATCATCGAGCCGATGGGCATGGCCATGGCGTCGCCGAGGACGCAGAGGCAGTGGCCGATGATGTGCTCCTGGACCGAGGCCATGATGTCGAGGTCCATCGGGGTGGCCTCGCCGCGCTCGATCCGCTCGAGCATCTGGACCGTCCAGTTGGTCCCCTCGCGGCAGGGGGTGCACTTCCCGCACGACTCGTGGCGGTAGAACTTGGCGAGCTTGAGCGCGACGTCGAGGACGGGGGTCGAGTCGTCGACGACGATGATCGCCCCGGAGCCGAGCATCGACCCGGCCTTGGCCATCGAGTCGAAGTCGTAGGGGAGGTCGAGGTCCTCAGCGGTGAGGACGGGCGAGCTCGATCCCCCGGGGAACCAGAGCTTGACCTCGCGTCCGGGGGGCGGGCCGCCGGCCATGTCGTAGATGATCTCGCGGGAGGGCGTCCCGAGCTCGACCTCGTAGTTGCCGGGGCGCTGGACGTGGCCGGAGACGGAGACGAGCTTGGTCCCGGTCGAGGTCTCGGTCCCGAGCTTGGCGTACTCGGCCCCGCCCATGGCGATGATGGCCGGGACGGTGGCGAGGGTCTCGACGTTGTTGATCAGGGTCGGCCCCTGGTAGAGGCCCTGGTTGGCGGGGAACGGGGGCTTGAGGCGGGGGTTGCCGCGCTTGCCCTCGAGCGAGTCGAGGAGGCCGGTCTCCTCGCCGCAGATGTAGGCGCCGGCTCCCCGGTGGAGGACGAGCGGGAGCGAGAGGTCGGTCCCGAGCACCCGGTCGCCGATGTAGCCGGCGGCCTCGGCCTCGGCGAGGGCCCGGTCGAGGATCCGGGCCTGCTGCTCGTACTCGCCGCGGATGTAGATGAACGCCCGGTTGATGGCGGCGGCATGGGCGGCGATGACGATGCCCTCGATCAGGAGGTGGGGGTTCTTCTGCATGAGCTCGCGGTCCTTGAACGTCCCGGGCTCGGACTCGTCGGCGTTGCAGACGAGGTACTTGTCCATCGTCCCCTTGGGGAGGAACGAGGCCTTCTTGCCCATCGCGAAGCCGGCGCCCCCCCGGCCGCGGAGCCCGGAGGCGAGGAGCTCGCCGAGGACGTCCTCGGCCGGCATGGCGAGGGCCCGGCGGAGGGCCTGGTAGCCGCCCCGGCGCTCGTAGCCGGCGAGGGTGGCGAGGCCGGGCTCGTCGATCCCCTTGAACAGGAGCTTTGCCGAGGGGGTCACGCGCCCGGGCCCCCGGGGTAGTCGCCGGCGGCGGGGTCGGCGCTCGGGCGGCGGCTGAGCTGCTTGTCGGGGAGGGGGGCCCGGCCGGCCCGGAGGTCGGCGAGGAGGCCGGGGGCGTCGTCGGGCTCGAGCGGCCCGATGTAGACGCCGTCGACCGAGGCCATGGGGGCGATGTCGCAGGCCCCGAGGCACTCGAAGGAGCGGACGTTGAACGCGGGGTCGCCGTCGGCGGCGGCGAGGATCGCCTCGTGGAGGGCGTCGGCCCCGCGGAGCGAGCAGGAGATGTTGGTGCACACGTAGATCGCGTGGGGTCCGACCGGGCTGGTCTCGAACATGTCGTAGAAGGTCGCGACCGCGGTCAGGTAGCCGGGGGTCAGGCGCATCACGCAGGCCGCCTGCTCGATCGCCTCGGGCGAGCACCAGCCGTGGTGGCGCTGGACGGCGGCGAGGGCGGGGAGGGCGGCCGAGCGGGAGTCGGGGTAGCGGGCCATGGCCGCCTCGATCTCGGTGCGGAGGGCGGCGGGGACGTCGAGGACGGCGGGATCGGGGACGACCGCGGGATCCTTGTCGAGGTCGACGGCGTCGTCCCAGCCGGGGACGCGGGAGCCGTGGTCGAAGCGGGGGACCTCGGGGTGGGCGTGGCGGCGGCGCTCGACCCCGTCGGCGCGGATGACGTCCTCGGCCGTCGGGTGGGGGGCGGCCCG
>JAXDHK010000235.1:0-2955 GCA_034664545.1 Solirubrobacteraceae bacterium | reverse complement strand
GACGCCGCGGGTCAAGCCGGCGGTCCCCGGCGCCGACCTCGAGGTCGACATCGTGCCCGAGGGGACCGATCCCCTGGCGCGGCAGAACGCCGACCCCTACGCCGACGACGACGAGCCCGAGCCGGCGGTCGAGGAGGTCGACGAGCAGGTCGTCGCCGTCCAGCCGATCGAGCAGGTGGCGATCGACTTGGCCGCCGGAGCCCGCTACCGGGCGACCGGGAAGCGCAAGACGGCCATCGCCCGGGTCACCCTCCGCCCCGGGAACGGCGCCTATACGGTCAACGGCAAGACGCTCGAGGAGTACTTCCCCCGGGCGACCCTTCAGCGGAACATCCGCCAGCCGCTCGAGACCGTCGGCTTCGAGGCCCGGATGGACGTGGTCGCCCGGCTCCAGGGCGGCGGGATCTCCGCCCAGGGCGGGGCTCTCCGCCACGGCATCTCCCGGGCCCTGCTCGAGGCCGATCCCAACCTCCGGGGCGAGCTCAAGCGCCGCGGCTTCCTCACCCGGGACGCCCGGGCCAAGGAGCGCAAGAAGGCCGGCCTCAAGAAGGCCCGCAAGCGGCCGCAGTTCTCGAAGCGTTAGCGGGTCTCCGGCCAGACGCCTCCCGGGCCTGACCGCGTGATCGTCCCGGCCCGCCGGCTGTTCGGCACCGACGGGGTCCGCGGCCTCGCCGGGGTCGAGGTCACGGCCGAGCTGGCGCTCGGGCTCGGCCGGGTCGCCGCGACCCTCTCCCCGGCCGACCGCCCCCGGGTCCTCGTGATCCGGGACACCCGGGAGTCCGGCGAGATGCTCGAGGCGGCGATCGCGGCCGGGGTGGCCGAGGCCGGCGGGGAGGTCCTCCTCGGCGGCGTGCTCCCGACCCCGGCGGCTCCACTCCTCATCCGCCGGTACGGCTTCGACCTCGGCGTCGTGCTCTCGGCCTCGCACAACGCCTACCCCGACAACGGGATAAAGCTCTTCGGCCCCGACGCGTTCAAGCTGACCGACGCCGCCGAGCTCGAGATCGAGCGCCACCTCCCCGGGGCGGGCGCCCGCGCCCCCGCCCCCGCCGCTGCCACCGCCGCTGCCCCCGCCGCTGCCGCGCCCCCCGGCGGGGTCGCCGGCACGCCGGGGCCAGGACCCGAGCCAGGGCCCCCGGGGATCGGCCGGATCCGGCGGATGCACGGGTGCGACGAGGACTACCTCCGCGAGCTCCACCTCCGCTTCGAGTCGCTCTCGCTCGACGGCGTCGACGTCCTCCTCGACTGCGCCCACGGGGCCACCTACCGGGTCGCCCCGGAGATCTTCCGCCGGCTCGGGGCGAAGGTGGCGACGATCGCCGCCCAGCCCGACGGGCGCAACATCAACGACGGGTGCGGCTCGACCCACCCCGAGGCCCTCGTCGCCGGGGTGCTCGCCGGCGGCCACGACATCGGCTTCGCCTTCGACGGCGACGGCGACCGACTCCTCGGCGTCGATCGCCGGGGAGCCCTCGTCGACGGGGACGAGCTCCTCGCCCTGAGCGCCCTCCACCTCCGCCGGGCCGGCCGGCTCCCGGGCGGGGGGGTCGCCGTCACCGTGATGACCAACTTCGGCTTCCACACCGCGATGGCCGAAGCCGGGATCGCCGTGGCCACCACCGACGTCGGCGACCGCTACGTCCTCGAGGCCCTCCGGGCCCGGGGCTGGGCCCTCGGCGGGGAGCAGTCGGGCCACATCATCGACATGGGCTTCGCCCCGTCGGGCGACGGGATCGCCGCCGCGCTCCTCGCCCTCGAGGCGCTGGGGGGCGGGGACCTCGCCGGCCGGGCGGCGATGGAGAAGCTCCCGCAGCGCCTGGTCAACGTCCGCGTCCGCGATCGTCGGGCCCTCGACCGGTCGGCCGCCGTCGGCGACGCCGTCGCCCGGGAGTCCCGGGCGCTCGAGGGACGCGGTCGGGTACTCGTCCGCCCGTCGGGGACCGAGGCGCTCGTCCGGGTGATGGTCGAGGCGCCGACCCCCGACGAGACCGACGCCGTCTGCCGGCGGCTGGCCGCCCTGATCGAGGCCGAGCTCGCCTAGCGGACCCAGACCGAGTGGCCCCGGCCGCGCTGCTAGGGTCGCCTGCTCATGTGCGGAATCGTCGGATACGTCGGGATTCGCCCGGTCCAGGAGATCCTCCTGGCCGGGCTGCGCAAGCTCGAGTACCGGGGCTACGACAGCGCCGGCATCTCGGTGATCACCCCCGAAGGCCCGGCCGGCGAGGCGGAGATCCTGTCCGTCCGGGCGGTCGGCAACCTTGACAAGCTCCACGACGCCGTGGCGGCGCTCGGCCGGCCGGCCGGCGGCGTCGCCCTCGCCACCCGGCCGCCGACCACGGGTATCGGCCACACCCGGTGGGCGACCCACGGTCGGGTCACCCACGAGAACGCCCATCCCCACTTCGACACGACCAACCGCGTCCACGTCGTCGTCAACGGGATCGTCGAGAACTACATGGCCCTCAAGCACCGCCTCCAGGCCGACGGCTGCCGGTTCACCTCGGAGACCGACGCCGAGGTCATCGCCCACCTCGTCGCCCACCACTACGACGGGGATCTCGCCGGGGCGGTCCGGCTGGCCTACGCCGAGCTCTCCGGCCACTTCGCCTTCGTCGCCATGTCGCTGGCCGAGCCCGACGTCCTCGTCGGCGCCCGCAAGGAGTGCCCGCTCATCGTCGGCTGCGGCGACGGCGAGCAGTACCTCGCCTCGGCCGTCCCCGCCTTCCTGCCCCACACCCGCCGGGTCCTCTACGTCGACAACGGCGAGATCGTCGTCCTGCGCCCCGGGGGGGTCGAGCTGATGACGGCGGCCGGGGAGCCCGTCGACCGGGAGATCGAGGAGATCGACTGGGACGAGGAGACGGCCGAGAAGGGCGGCTTCGAGACGTTCATGCTCAAGGAGATCCACGAGCAGGCCGACGCCGTCGCCGAGACGATCTTCGACCGGACGGCCGG
>JAXDHK010000234.1:0-11643 GCA_034664545.1 Solirubrobacteraceae bacterium | reverse complement strand
AGCTCGTCGCCGATCGCGGTGAGGCTCTGGGCGAACTCGGCGTCGTCGCGGCTCGAGACGAAGCGGTCGAACACGAGGAGCTCGAAGTCGAGATCCTCCTCGACGCGCCCGAGGATCATGTCGAGCTCACCGACCACGAGCTCGAACAGGTTGATCTTGGCCTGGAGCACCTCGAGGATCCGCTCCTCGATCGTGTCGCGGGCGACGAGGTTGGTGAGCATCACGTCGTGCTCCTGGCCGATCCGGTGGATGCGCCCGAGCCGCTGCTCGATCTGCATCGGATTCCAGGGAAGGTCGAAGTTGACCATGACGTGGCAGAACTGGAGGTTGCGTCCCTCACCGGCCGCCTCCGTGCTCAGCAGGATCGGCGCCTCGTCGCGGAAGGCGGCGATCGCGGCGTCCTTCTGCGCGCGCGGGAGCCCGCCGTGGTAGGTGACGGCCGCGAGGCCGTGACGAGCGACGTGCTCGCCGAGGAGCTCGAGGGTGGCCCGGAACGCGGTGAACACGACGACCTTCTCGCCGCGCTCGCGGTGGCGGTCGAGGATGGCCAGGAGGGCGCGGACCTTGCCGGTGACGCCGACTTCCGCGGCGCGCGCTGCGAGGTCGGGCCACCCGAGCCTGGTCAGGCTCGGGGCGAGCGCGCCCGCGCTCGAGCCGGCCGCGCGCTGAACTCCGCGGAGGGCGAGGAGGCCTCCGGGTCGCTGCTCGCGGGCGGCGTGGCGAACGCGCTCGGACACCAGGCGGTAGAGCTCGGTCTCGGCCGGGGCCGGCTCGACTCGAACCGTCTCGGCGAGGCGCCGGGGGAGCATCGTCTTGAGCTCGCTGCGCCGGTGGCGGACCATCACGTCGCGGAGCGAGCGCTGGAGCTCGACGATGTTCCGGGCGACCCGGCCGTCCCCGCGGGCCGCGTGTCGAGTCCGGAACTCGCTGGCCGTACCGAGGGAGCCGGGCCGCAGGAGGCTGACCAGGGAGAAGAGATCGGAGAGCCGGTTCTCGACGGGGGTCGCGGTGAGGAGCAGCATGTACCGGGCCCGGAGCGACCGGGCCAGGCGAGCCGAGGCGCTCCGCTGGTTCTTCAGCCGGTGGGCCTCGTCGACGATGACGAGGTCCCAGCTCGGCCGGGCGATCGCGTCGCGCAGCGGAGCCCGGCGAGCCGCGGCCAGGGAGGCCAGGACGATCCCGCCGCTCCTCGCCCCGTCCAGATCCCGGGCCCCGGCCGCCGGGATGTGGGCCGGAAGGCCGAACTTGAGCTCGAGCTCCTCGCGCCACTGGTCGACGAGACCGGCCGGAACGAGGATGAGCGCCCGGTCGGCCAGTCCGCGTAGGCGGAGCTCGCTGAGCACGAGCCCGGCCTCGATCGTCTTGCCGAGTCCAACCTCGTCGGCCAGGATGGCTCGGCCCTGCATCTGCCTGAGCACCCTCGCGGCCGTCTCGAGCTGGTAGGGGAACGGCTCGAAGCGGAGTCGCCCAAGGCACATGAACGTGTCGAATCCGGGGCGGGCCCAGACGGCGAGCGCCTCGTCGACCAGTCGCGACGAGTCCTCGCCGACCGTCACCCCCTCGGCCAGCCGGCGTAGGAGCGGCGCGTACGCGGCCAGCTCGTCGGTCAGCCGGAACGGCTCGGCGAGGCTCGCGAGGGCGCCGGAGCTCACGCCGGACCCACCTGCGGGCGAGACCCTCGGAGCGCGGACGGACGGTGCACCTCGCCGATGATGCCAGTGGCGCCCGACGGGACGGCGGGGGACGCCCCGCACCCACCGGGAAAAGCGTTCGACGGGATTCCGGCGCCTGCTGGTAGCGTCGCCCTCAGTGGGCCGGAGGATCCGACAGCTGGGGAGCCCGGCCGCCGTGGCGGCCGTCGTCGCGGCGCTCGTCGGGTGCGGCGCATCCCACCGGCCGACGGGCTCCAAGCCGGCGACCACGTCGGTTCCGTCCGCTCCGGCGCGGCCAGGCTCGGGGCGGCCCCCGGTCGTCCTCGGGGCCAAGAACTTCACCGAGGAGTTCATCCTCGGCCAGCTCTACAGCCAGGCGCTCGAGGCCGAGGGCTACCGGGTCCGGCTGGTCAACGACATCGGCTCCTCGGAGGTCGTCGACCGGGAGCTGGTCGGCGGCCGGATCGACGGGTACCCCGAATACACGGGCACCATCCTCTCCTCGGTCGCCCAGGACACCCGGCGGCCGGCCAGCGCGGCCGAGGCCTATGGATGGGCGCAGGACTTCGAGGTCCGCCGGGGGATGACCCTCCTCGACATCACCCCGGCCCAGGACAGCGACGTCCTCGTGACCAAGCCGGCGTTCGCCCGGGCCCACCGGCTGCGGACGCTCGGGGACCTCCGCCGGCTCGGGGCGAGGGTGCGCCTCGGGGCGGCGCCGGAGTTCCGGACGCGCTTCAACGGCCTGGTCGGCCTGCGCCGCCTCTACGGGGTCGACCGGCTCCGGGTCACGCCCCTGGCCATCGGCGAGCTCTACCCGGCGCTCGACGGGGGCCGGGTCCAGCTGGCTGCCGTGTTCACCACCGACGGCCAGCTCCGCCAGGGCGGGTACACGCTCCTGGCCGACCCGAAGAACATCTTCGGCTTCCAGAACGTGACGTTCGTCGTGCGCCGGACGATCCTCGACCGGGAGGGGCCGGAGTTCGCCGAGACGATCAACGCGGTCAGCGCCAAGCTCAGCACCCAGGCCCTCCGGGTGATGAACGCGGCCGTCGCGCTCGGGGGTCAGACCCCGGAAGCCGTGGCCCGGCAGTTCCTCCGGGCCAACGGGCTCGCCTGAGCCGCCCTCGACGGCGAGACGCCGGGCGGCGGGTGAGAAGCCGGGCGGGCGATGGCAGCGATGCCCGCGACGCTCAGCGGCTCGCGCCGGCGGCCGATGACGAGCGTCCGTCTTGGATCGTTACGACGACCACGCGGTCTTCCGGCTCGATGAAGACGTAGACGAGCACCAGCCATCGCCAGGGCCCGAGCAGGAACCGAAAGTCCTCCCACCGGCCGCTGAGCGCCGGACCCATCAGCCGGAAGCGCTCCAGCGGCCGGAGCGACCGCGCCACGCGGGCGCGCGTGTCCGCCGGGAGGCTGTGCGTGACGATCAGCGCGTCGAGATCCGCGACCGCCGCGGTCGCCAGCTCGACACGGGCCACGACTACAGCTCGTCGAGCCCGACGGTCTGCCCGGCCCGGGCCTGGGCCAGCCCCAGCTCCGCGCGCTCATACGCGCCCGGGATGCCGTCGAGCAACTGGACGAGGCTCCGCGGATCGGGATCAGCCTCCTCGAGCGCGAGCGCGAGCAGCGACCGGGCGATCGTTCCCGGCTGCACCCGCATCCGCTCCGCCAGCCGCGAGAGCCTCGCCGCGTCCTCGTCAGCCAGCGTGATGTTGAGGCGCTCCACTCCTGAGATCCTACACGCAGCAACACGGCGCGTGCACACCGCCGGGGCGAGCAGCACGCCTTGAGCGTCGCCCGTGGTCAGGGCGCCGGCGGATCCGGCGCCCGGCCGGTGGCCCGGGCGACGAGCCGGGCGGCCCGGCAGGGGATGCGGGCCCGGACGAGCGTCCCGGCCCCGGCCTGGCTGACCACGGTCAGCGTCCCGTCGAGCGCCCCGACCCGGTCGTCGAGGCCCCGCAGGCCCGACCCGCGCCCGGCGTCGGCCCCCCCGATCCCGTCGTCGTCCACCTCGACCACGATGTCCTCGTCCTCCTGGAAGGCCCGGACGGTCACCCGTTCGGCCCGGGCGTACTTGAGCACGTTGGTCAGGGCCTCGGCGACCACGAAGTAGGCGGCCGCCTCGACCGGGGGCGGTGGGCGGACCGGGAGGTCGACCTGGCAGGCGACCGGGACCGGCACCCGGGTGGCGAGGGCGTCGAGGGCGGGCTCGAGGCCCCGGTCGCTGAGGATGGCCGGGTGGATCCCCCGGGCGAGCTCGCGCAGCTCGGCCAGGGCGGCGGCGAGCTTCTCGTCGATCCCGTCGATCAGCTCGATCGCCTCCGCCCCGGCCCCGGCCCCGGCCCCGCCCGAGGATCCGAGTCGGGACCGGAGGATGCGCAGGTCGATGGCCAGGGCGACGAGCTGCTGCTGGGCCCCGTCGTGGAGGTCGCGCTCGAGCCGGCGCCGGGCGGCGTCGCCCGCCTCGACGATCCGCACCCGCGAGGCCCGGAGCTCCTCGACCCGGGCCCGGAGGTCGGCCTTGAGGCGGTCGTTGTCGATCGCCAGGGACGCCCCGGCCGCGGCGGCGGCGATCAGCTCGGGGCTGGCGTCGAGGTTGGCGTCGTGGACGATCGCCGCCACCCGCCGCCCCCCGTAGTCGACCGCCGTCCACGCCCGGTCGGAGCCCGCCTCGGGGAGCGAGACCGGGTGGCCGTGCTCGTCGACGAACACGCTCCGGTCCTCGAGCCAGTAGGCGATCGACAGGGTCCGGTCGCCGAGGCTCTCGGCCAGGGTCTGGCGGACCGGGTCCCCCGGGGCGATCCGGGTGGCCAGGAGCGCCCGGGCGAGGGCCCGGAGGGCTCCGGAGAGGACGTCGGTCACGGCGAGGGTGACGACGGCGACGGGCACGGCGAGCAGGCAGAGGCCGATCCCGGTGACCGGGCCGAGGGCGAACGGCCCGACGAAGCCCCGGTCGACCCCGGCCACCCCCCGGGCCCCGAGGACGAGGAGCGCCCCGACCAGGGCGAGCCCCGCGCCGCAGACCGCGGCGACGACCGCGTGGGCCGGGAGCTTGACCCCCAGGAGGGTGACCGCCCGCCAGAACGGGCCGCCCCGGACCCGCTCGCGCACGCGCGGCCAGACCCGGTCGGCCTGGCCCCGGGTCGGGGCGAGCGGGGGGATCCGGGCGTGGAGGAGCCGGTTGGCCAGGGTGCGCTCGAGGGCGGCCGAGCGCCAGGTCAGGCCGGCGGCGACGAGCACGAGGGGGAGTCCGATCCACAGGGGTCCGAGGACGATCCCGGCGAGGAGGCCGCCGGCGAGGAGGCCGAGGTAGGCCAGGCCGAGGGGAAGGCCGATCACGACGTAGGCGAGCTGGCGCAGGGCCCGCTCGGCCCGCGGCTCGGGGTGCCCGGCGCCGGCGGGCGTCGGCGATCCGGCCGGGGGCGGCGGTGAGACGGAGAACGGGCCGGGCGGGCTGCTCATTCGCCCTCGCCGCGCCTAGAGGCCGCCGGCCACGGTGACGTTCCCGGTCCGGCTCTGGACGGCGATCGAGTAGGCCGCCTGCGCGCTCGGCACGATCCCCCGGACATGGCGCTGGCCGGTGGTCGACTGGGCGGCGACCCGGTAGCGCCCGGGGGGGACGATCGCGGTCGCGTCGCCCGTCCCCGACCGGAGGTCGAGCTTCTCGGGAGCGCAGGCGCTGACCACCCTCACGCTGCCGGACACGCTCGCCGCCGTCAGGCCGAACCCGCAGAAGGCGTCGACCGTGACCGGGCCCGACCCCGACTGGATCCGGGCGCTCCCGCGGAAGTCGTCGAAGTGGATGTGGCCGGCGCCGGTCCGTACGGCGACCGAGACGTCGTCGGGGACGACCAGGCGGTAGGAGGCCGAGCACGACCCGACGATGATCCGCGGGCAGCGCGAGCTCAGGCGGAGCACCCCGCCGGCGAGCGAGCGCCGCTCGAGCGCCGGATGGTCGAAGGCGAAGCGGTCGGTTCGCTGCACCCGGATCGCCTCGCCGCGCCCGCCGACGACGTCGACGCTCCCCGAGGCGATCTCCAGATCGATCGACCGGACCTGGTCGGGCGGTCGGTAGACGACGGTCCGGTCGCGCTGGGTGGCCACCCAGTCGACGGCCAGACCCGCCCCGGCCAGGACGAGCACGGCGGCCGAGGCGCTGAGGACGAGACCCCGGCCGGCCACAACCTCAGGCGCGGAGGAAGCGCAGGACGGCCAGCACCCGCCGATGGTCCTCGCCGGCCGGGGGGAGGTCGAGCTTGGCGAAGATGCTGGTGACGTGCTTCTCGACCGCCCGCTCGCTGATCACCAGCTGCTCGGCGATCGCGTGGTTCGACCGGCCCTCGGCCATCAGACCGAGCACCTCGCGCTCCCGGGCGGTCAGGCGCTCGAGCGGATCGGCCTCCCGGTGGCGACGCAGGAGCCGGCCGACGACGTGGGGGTCGATCACCGATTCGAGGCGGGCGACCCGGCGGACGGCGTCGACGAAGGCGTCGATGTCGGTCACCCGCTCCTTGAGCAGGTAGCCGACCCCGGCCGCCCCGTCGCCGATCAGCTCGAGGGCGTAGTGCTCCTCGATGTGCTCGGACAGGACGAGCACCCCGATCCCGGGCAGCTCCCCCCGGATCCGGACGGCGGCCCGGAGACCGTCGTCGGTGTTGTCGGGGGGCATGCGGACGTCGACCACGGCGACGTCGGGCTTGTGGGCCCGCGTCTTGCGCAGGAGGTCCTCGGCGTCCCCGGCCTGGGCGACGACCTCGCAGCCGCCCTCCTCGAGCAGCCGGACCAGCCCCTCGCGCAGGAGCACCGAGTCGTCCGCGACGACGACTCGCAGCCGCTCGGTCATCGCGGGGTCGGGGGTCCAGGCTCCAGCAGGGCGCGGAGCGTCGCCCCGCAGAGCTCGCCCTTGGGGACGAACCCCCGGGCCCCGCTCGAGGCGACGAGCGAACCGAAGTCGCACGCCTCGCGGCTCGAGGTGAGGATCACCGCCGGGGCGCCCGCCCCGCCGGTCACCCGGGTGGCCACCTCGAACCCGTCGATGTCGGGGAGCTGCACATCGAGGAGGATAAGGTCCGGGCGCAGGGCGGCCGATTGGGCGAGGGCCGAATCGCCGTCGCCGGCCTCACCGACGACCTCGAAGCCCTCGGCCTCGAGCAGCTTCCGGGCGCTTGCCCGGAAGCGGTCGTGGTCGTCGACGATCAGGACGGTGGTGGTGCCCATCCCCTCCATGCTGACGACTCCCCGGGCACTTGGCCATACGGGTAACCCCCCGCCCGGCCTCGCCCGAGCGATCAGGCCGGGACGAGCGCCTCGGCGCGCCAGCGCGTGACCGACGCGCGCAGCCGGCCGAGGGAGAGCACGCCGGTCGCCGCCGGGAGCCAGGTCGCGATCGCCCGGTAGCCGAGCACGGCGGCGATGACCGGGGCGGCCGGACCGCCGAGCCCGATCAGGACGCCGATCAGCCCGCCGCTCAGGCTGCCCGGGAGCGGGACGACGTTGAACGCCGTGCCGAGGAAGTAGCCGAGGACGAGCACCGGGATCGCCAGGTGGGCGCCGAAGGCCTGGAGGAGGGCGTAGAGGACGGCGATGTCGAAGGCCCACCAGGCGATCGCCCCGAGCAGCGCCGGGTGGGCGCCCCGGAGCTCGGTCCCGGTCCGCCGGAGGGCGGCGCGCAGGACGGGGAGGCTCGCCGCGGCCCGGGCGGCGAGCGCCGCCCCGCGGCGGCCGGTGCCCCGCGCCGCCACCCGGTGCAGGAGCCGGGCGAGGGGAGCCGGGGCCGAGAGGACGACGAGCACGGCCGCCGTCAGGCCGGTGGCCAGGAGCACGCCGAGGAGGCCGAGGGCCCGGCCGCCGGGGGTGGCGACGAGACCGGTGGCCACCGCCGCGCCCGAAAGCCCGAGGGCGGCGACGAAGACGCTGTAGAGGAGGAGCAGGAAGGCGAGCAGCCGCTCGGCGACCTCCTGGTTGCGCACCCCCCGGGCGCGCAGGGCCCAGACGGTCACCGCGGCTCCGCCGAGGCCGGCGGTCGGGAGCAGCCGGGTCGCCGCCGTCCCGGCCAGGCTGATGTCGTAGGAGTCGCGGAGCCCGAGGCCCCGGCTCGCCCGGGAGACGACCCGGTGGAGGAGGACGACGTAGCCGGCGACCGAGGCCACCTCGAGCACGGCCCCCGCCAGCACGAGCCCCCAGTTGGCGTGGAGGGCGCGCTCGATCGCGGCCAGGAAGTCGTGCCCCCGCCAGGCGAGGAGGCCGGCGAAGACGCAGGCGGCGGCCACCCCGAGCGCCCGGGCATGGCGCTCGAGCCCTCCGGCCGCCCCATGGCCGGAGGGCGCGATCTCGTGGAGGAGGCCGATGGCAGCGGCCGGTCGCAGCGAGAGCCTGTCGGTGGTCGGTACGAGCACGACCTGAGGGTCTCATCCCCCCGACCCCTCCGACAGGGAGGCACCCGGCGTCCGGGGGTGCGGCTAGCCGTACTCAGGAGGCGGCGAGCTCGACGGAGCCGTCGAGATCCGCCCGGCGCCGGCCCGACCCGGCGGCCAGGACGGCGGCCCGGGCGAGGTCGCTGGCCGAGCGGTAGCGCTCGGCCGGGTCCTTGCTCATCGCTCGGTTGATGACCCGGTCGAAGCCGACCGGGATGTCCGGGGAGTCCTCGCTGAGGACGGGGACCGGGAAGCTCAGGTGGGCGAAGATGGTGAGCATGTGGTTCTCGCGCGGGAAGGGGACGTTCCCCGAGAGGAGCTCGTAGAGGAGGCACCCGAGGGCGTAGACGTCGCTCCGGGCGTCGACCGTGTCCCCGCTGACCTGCTCGGGCGGGATGTAGTCCGGGGTGCCGACGTACCCGCCGATCCCGGTCAGGTCGCTCCCGTCGGTCATCCGCTTGGCCAGGCCGAAGTCGGTCAGGTAGAGGTGCTCGTGGGGGGCCGTCCCGGTGACGAGGACGTTCCCCGGCTTGACGTCCCGGTGGACGAAGCCCCGGGCGTGGACCGCGTCGAGAGCGGCCGCGATCTGGGTGACCAGCCGGGCGGCGTGGGCCGGGGAGAAGCGGCCGAGGAGGCGGCGGAGGTCGTCGAGGCCGACGCCTTCGACGAAGCGCATGACCATGTACTGGACGCCGTCCTCCTCGCCCGCCCGGTGGACGGGGATGATGTGCGGATGGCTGATCTGGGTGGCCAGGACCCCCTCCCGGGCAAAGCGGGCCCGCAGGCCCCCGTCGCGGGCGAGCTCGGGCCTGATCACCTTGAGCGCGACCACGCGCTTGGCCTGGATCTCCCAGGCTTTGAAGACGAGGCCCATCTCCCCGCGGCCGGCGATCGCGTCGATCCGGCAGCCGGCGAAGGTGTCGCCCGGCGCGAGTACCCGCTCCGCCCCGGTGCTCGGGGCTCTGACCGTCGCCGCGACTCGCGTGCGGCCGGAGGCGTCTCCCACCCCAGGAAGGCTAGCTGCTGGACCCCGCGGCGGCGCTGGGCTGGCGGTCTCTAGGGCCATCTCGCCAGGTCGGGGCGGGTCTATCGCCCGGTCCGGGGGGGACGGGGGTCAGACGGCGGTCGAATGAGGGCGGGTCCCATGCCAGCATCCTCCTCCGGCTGGGCGCCGATGGATATACGGATATCTGGCCAGTTCGGGGTACGGGTACCCGTACCCCGCGAGCTCGTCGTCGTCGGCCGCCGCCGGGCCGCCTGACCCCGGGACGCCGCGTGCTGCGACTCCGGGGCCGACCCGGCGACCCCCGCTCCGAATCAGCGCCCGCACGGGTGCCCGCTCATATCCGGGGGTCGTCCGATGTGGTCGAGAAGCCAGGCGGCGGCGGCCAGAGCTCGGGCGTCGGCGTGGGGGGCGGAGACGACCTGGGCGCCGGCCGGGAGGTGGTCGGGGGTGGTCCAGGCGAGGGGGACGGAGATGGTCGGGGCGCCGACGAGGGTCCAGGCCCGGCAGAAGTGGGGGTCCCCGGTGGAGCCGAGGTCCCGGGGTGGTGGGACGCCGGTGGTGCTCGGGGTGAGGAGGCAGTCGTGCCGGGTCAGGAGCTCCACGAGGGGAGGGGCGAGCTCGGCGGCGGCCCGCTTGGCGTCGGCGTAGTCGGCCGGAGCGATCGCGGCGCCCGCGTCGAGCGCGGCCCGGAGGTCGGGGGACAGGAGGTCGGGGTGGTCGGCGCGCTCGGGGGCCAGGGAGGCAGCCGTCTCGAACCACTGGATCGTCGCCTGGGCGGCGGTGAGCTCGGCGAACCCGGGCGGGAGCTCGATCTCCTCGACGCGCGCCCCGGCCGCAGCGGCGGCCTCGGCCAGCGCCTCGATCGCCGCCCGGGCGGGCGGGTCGACCCGGTCCCAGTCGAGGGTCCGAGCGAGGCCGATGTGCGGGGGCGCGGGGCTGGGGGGCGCGGGGGGCTCCCGGGGTGGGTGACCGGCGAGGACGCGGGTGGCCAGGCGGAGGTCGGGAACGCTCCGGGCGAGGAGGCCGACGGTGTCGAGCGCGGGTGCGAGCGACTTGACGCCGTCGCCGGAGAGCAGCCCGAACGTCGGCTTGTACCCGAGCACGCCGCAGTAGGAGGCCGGCCGGCCGATCGACCCGGCGGTCTGGGTCCCGGTGGCCAGGGGGACGGTCCGGGCGGCGACGGCGACGGCCGAGCCGGTCGAGGAGCCCCCGGGGGTCCGGGTGGGGTCGAGGGGGTTGAGGGCATCGGTCGGGGACGTGCATCCGAGCTCCGAGAGCTTCGTCTTCCCGGCGATGAGCGCCCCGGCGGCGAGCAGGCGGCGGACGGCGTCGGCGTCGGCGAGCGGGCGGTGGCCGGCGTAGATGGGGGAGCCGTAGGCGGTCGGGAGGTCAACGGTGTCGAAGAGGTCCTTGATGGCGACGGGGACGCCGAAGAGGGGGAGCCGGCGGCGGCGGTCGTCCTCGAGCTGGTCGAGAGCCGTGGCCCGGGCGAGGAGGACCTGGGGCTCGGGCACGGCGGTCCAGGCGTGGAGGTGGTCGGGGCCGATGGCGGCGAGGAGGGCTTCGGCGACCTCGCGGGCGGTGAGCTCGCGGGCGAGGAGGCGGGCCCGGAGGGTGACGGCGTCGTCGGCGCCGCCGAGGAGGACGGAGTGCTCGGGCGGCGGCGGAGGAGCCGGGCGGGTCAACGGGTGACGGCGACGTCGGTGTCGGCGACGAGGCTGCCCGCCCGGGGGGCTACGGGAAGTCCTTGTTGACTTCCTTGGGGGGCTCGGGCTCGTCGGGTCCGCCGGGCTCGGGTGAGCGGATGTCGTCGTCGGGCGGCTTTGCCCCGGGGACGGCGGGATCGGAGCGCTTGGCCTCCCAGTCCTTGCGGGCGGCGTCGATGTCGCGGCCGACCTCGTCGGTTCGCTCCTCGAGCTCGTCGGCCTCCCGGTCGAGATCGTCGGCCAGGGTGTGGGGGTCGTCTTCCATGGCCGGCCGGTACCCGGTCGGGGGTGGCGCCAATCGGGACCGTCGGAAACCGATCGGGGGTTCGCGCCGGCCGGAGTAAACCGGGCGAGGCGGGCCGGGACGGTGGGGTTGTGCGTCGTCTCCCCGAGTCGGGGGGGCGCGGCGCCTGCGCGGGGGGATCACTCGTCGGTGTGACGGCGACCCTCCCCGCCGAGGCGGATGGCAGCACCCCAGCCGATCGGCGGCGGCTGGGTACCAGGGTGGTTAGAACAGGCCGAGTCCGCCGAGGCCGCCGAGGCCGCTGACGGGGACGAGGCTGACGATGTGGGAGATGAGGCCGGTGATGACGGAGAGGATGGCCATGTGATGAGTGTCCTTTTCTTGAGGTGCACTTGGCGTGCCAGGGCGGGGAGTGCGGGTGCTGGGTGCTGGTTGGTCAACGGCATAACCCCGGCCGGGGGCGAGTCACATGCCCGGGGAGCGGACGTTTGACCGACTCGACCGCGCGAGCGGAGGAGGATCGAGCGGTAACCGCTGCGTCGCGTGACCCCCGCCCCCCCGGGCGGCCAGATCAGGCCAGGGAGCGCGCGGGCGCGGGCGCGGGCCGAGTCCGAGG
>JAXDHK010000233.1:0-6650 GCA_034664545.1 Solirubrobacteraceae bacterium | reverse complement strand
GGATTCGTCGCCCCGAGAAGCCCGGTGACGCCGGGGAGCACGCTCGTGACCGGGGCCGTGGTCGATCCGGTCGAGCCGGTGGCGCCCTGGACCGCGCCGGTCAGGCCGCCGAGCAGCGAGGCCGCGCTGGCGGTCGGGGAGGCGAGCGCGCTGGCGGGGCCGGCGAGGGCCATGGCGCCGCCGGCGGCCAGCACCGCGAGCGTCCGTCCTGTGATTGGGCGAGTCATGGTCCGGTCTCCTTGGTCGTGTCGGCCACTGCCGGCCCGTCCACCGAGGGCGTCGAACCGGCGAGGGTCGGGCACCATGCCCGCAGTACGGGGTCATCGACAACCGGGCCGACCGGCCCCGAGCCGGGGCCGGTCGCCTGGACGAATGCACGAGTAGGCTCACCGTCCGTGCCGAACACCCCCGCGCTCTCGATCCTGATGCCGGTGTTCAACGAGGCGCCGACCATCGAGCATGCGATCGCCGTGACCCTGGCCGCCGAGCTGCCCACCGAGTTCGAGCTGATCATCGTCGACGACGGATCAACCGACGGGACGCGCGAGATCCTCGACGGGTACGACCTCCCGGGACGGGTCACCTACCTCCGCCACCCCTACAACCAGGGCAAGGGCGCCGCCGTGAGGACCGCCCTGGCCGCCGCCCGGGGCGGCTATTCGGCGATCCTCGACGCCGACCTCGAGTACGACCCAGCCGACCTCTCCCAGCTTCTCAGCCCGCTCCTGGCCGGCCGGACCAACGTCGTGCTCGGAGTCCGGGCGTTCGACGGATACACCAGCCACTCGTTCGCCTACGTCCTCGGCAACAAGGGCGTGACCCTCCTGGCGAACGTGCTGTTCAACGTCTACATCCGCGACCTGATGAGCTGCCACAAGGTGATGCGGACTGAGCTGTTCCGGGAGCTCCCCCTCCGGGAGCCGGGGTTCGCGATCGAGGCGGAGATCGTCGCCCGCCTGCTCCAGCGGGGCGAGCGGATCTACGAGATGCCGGTCAGCTACCAGGCACGGCCGACCGAGGCCGGAAAGAAGCTGACCTGGGTCGACGGCCTTCGCGTAGTCCGCACGCTGGTGCGCTGCCGGCTCCAGCGGTGAGGTCGGGTGCCGGCGGGGGCGGGGGCTGGCGGGCGTGGACGCTCGGGAGCCTCTGGCTCGCCCTGGCCGCCCGGGTCCTCGCCGGCCCGCTCCCGCTCAACTACTACGACATCGGCTACGCCCTCGTCTGGGGCCGCGAGATCCTCGCCGGCCACCTGCCCGACTACAGGACCCCGGGCGCATCCACCCCCCATCCCCTGGGCACGCTGCTTGGGACGCTCGGGGCGGCGTTCGGAGCCCCCGGCGGGTGGTACGTCGTCCAGGTGATCGTCTTCGTCTCGGTCGGGGTCGCCGGGACCGCGCTCTTCATGCTCGCCCGGACCTGCCTTCGCCCGGCGGTAGACCCGGGGAACCGGCCGAGCCGGCGGGCCACCCTGGGGGGCGGGGTCGCGGTCGGCGTCCTCCTCCTGAGCCCCCCGTTCCTGACCGACGCCGTCGGCGGCTCCGGGCTGTCCGACCTCCCGGCTCTCGCCCTCGTCCTCACCGCCGCCGCCCTCGTCGCGGCCGACTCCGACTCCGAGCGGACCCGGACCCCGCTCGTCCTGCTCGCCGCGGCCGGGCTGATGCGGCCCGAGGCCTGGGGGCTGGCCGGCGCCTACTGGGTCTATCTCGCCTACCGCCGCCTCCCGGCTCGGCGGCTGATCGAGAGCGCGGTCCTCGTGCTGTCCGCCCCGGTCGTCTGGGTCCTGTCCGACGCGATCGTCGTCGGCGACGCGACCTACTCGCTGACCCACACCCAGGCCGCCTCGCAGACGGGGGCCTTCGCCCATGGCCTGGCCCAGGTCCCGCGGGCGACCCTCGACGGGGTCCGGGCCCTGGTCGGGCTGCCGGTCCTCGTCGTCGGGGCGATCGGCGCTCTCACCGCGGTGGGAATCGCCCGCCGGGCGACCGTCCCGGCCCTCGCCCTGCTCGCCCTCGCCCTCGGGGAGTTCGCCGCCCTGGGTCTGGCCGACGTTCCGCTGATCGGGCGCTTCCTCCTGGTCGTGGCGGCGATGACCTGCCTCTTCTTCGCCTACGCCGTCCTCGCCGCCGGCAATCAGGCACTCGCCCGGCTGGGACTCGAACGCCGGGGGCCGCGGACCGCCGTGACGATCGCGGCCGCCCTCCTCGTCGTCGTAGTCGCGGTCTCCCACATCGCCGGCGACGCCCGGGTCCGCCCGCAACAGCGGGCGGCCGTTCACGCCGAGGCCGTCCTCGTATCCCTGGCCCGGCGCCCTCGCGTCGGGGCGGTCATCGGCGACTGCCCGGGCTTCTCCGTCCCTCGCTACACCCTGACCTCCCTGGTCGCCTACGACTTCGACCTCGCACCGACCGCGATCCGCCGGACCGGGACCGCACCCCCGGCCCCCGGCTTGATCCTGGTGCCCGCCACCGCGGGCGCCGGGCGCTACTTCGGGGTGACGCCCGCCCGGCTCGCCGACCTGCGCCGGATGACCGCCTCGGGCCACCAAGTCGCCCGCAACCGCTCGTGGCGCCTCTACGTCAGCGGGTGCCCACCCGGATGAGCCTACGGGCGGGTGCCGACCTCGACCGCTTCGGCCGCCATGCCGACGCGATGCTCGGCGAGCCGAGCCGGCGGATGTGACGTAGCAGGGTGGACGACGTTCAAACCGTCCTGGTCGACGCTCTGGTCGATCGCCTGCTGAACCAGGCGATCGTAGGGAACGCGAGACGCTTCTCGGGCTCCTGCCTAGCTGAACTCCATCACTGTGGTCACGGAAGACGACGGCTCCGAAAGACAACGAGCGCAAGGAATCGCTGCACATGGACGTCGGCAGGGTCGGCCGCAAGCAGAGCGAGCGCGTTCTCGGCGGCGTTGACGTGCCGCTGGGCTGTCGCCTTCGGAAAGCTCGCAAGCTGGTCGTAATCTGCGGTGTGACGGGCGTCCTGCAGATCGATGAATGCCCGCGCGATGCGACGAAGGTGGTTCGGTACGTCCCCGACTCGTGTCGAGCCTCCGGCAGGACGCGAGAAGAGCTCCCATACGCCGTGTTTGACGCCGGTGTCTCTGGGTGGGGTAACAGTCGCGGCGCTAACGGCCGCGCACTCAACGACCCATCTTGCGGCTTGCTTGATATCGGCGTGCTGTATCCAGCGAGCGGCACGGAGGCGGTCGGCGTCGGTCGCGATGCCGACGGGGAGGATTCGCAGGACTGCCTCCGCGATGACGGCGTGAAACAGAGCGTAATACGCAGCGGAAACCGCTCGTCGATGGTTGGTTGGTGATGGCCGTCCGCGGCCTGCTCCAAAGCCGGCGAGCGCCTTCGCCTGGATGATCAGGCGATCGGCACGGATAGGGTCACTCACGAATTGGAATCGTGGTCGAGAGCGCGCGACAGGTCGTCCACCGAGCCGTCGCCGGTCTCCTCGTCCGGGTCCGGGCTCTCGGGGTACAACTCGGTGACGACGTAAGGCAGCTCAGCGTCGGCTTCCCTGGCGAGACGCTCGGCTTCCTGCTGCAGCGTGTCCACATCGTCAAGCGGCCAAGTCGCATCGTCCCGTGGATCCGAGAGGATCAATCGAAGACGCAGCACAGAGTCGCCATCCTGGTCTGTCGTCAGCTCGCCCGCGACGTCGACAACTCGGATGGACCCGAACGGCTCGTGCGCCTTCAGCTTCTCGGCGATATCTGCGATCTCGGCGGCGGCAGCGGTTCGTCCCTCCATATGACGATCCAGTCTAACCGCCGCGTTTGGTGAGGCTTCGTAAGCCTGCCCCGCGGCCATGGTTGGAACTCGATCGGATGACGCCCCCGGCAGGACTCGAACCTGCAACATCTGGCTTAGAAGGCCAGCGCTCTATCCGGTTGAGCTACGGGGGCCTGGAGGGCGGCAATCATCGCATCGCCCGGCCGTCCCCGCCCCCGTTCAGGCGCCCGAGAACCTCCGCCCAGAGGGCCTCGTAGGCGAGGGCCGCCCGGCCCCGGGGGGCGAACTCGGCGACCGGGCTCCGGTGGAGCCCCATCCGCTCGATGTCGGTCGCCGCCGGGATCACCGTCCCCAGGAGGCCGGTGTGATCCCGGCCCATCTGCTCCATGACCTCCCGGTGCATCCGCTTGCGCCCGTCGACCATCGAGAAGAAGGCGAGGACGGCCGGGGCGTCGGCCCCGTCCCGGAGGACCCGTTCGAGCTGGGGGAAGGTCCGCATCGAGAGGGTGGCCGGAACCAGCGGTACGAGCAGGCTTCCGGCCGCCTCGAAGACGCTCTCGGAGACCAGCGAGATGCTCGGGGGGCAGTCGAGGAAGATGTAGTCGTACTCGTCGGCCACGCCCGCCAGGACCCGGGCCAGGCGCCGGGTCGGCTTCTTGGTCGCGTCGAGGGCCAGGTCCATCCGCCGGTAGGAGAAGTCGGCCGGGAGCAGGTCGAGGCGGTCGTGGTCGGTCCCCCGGATCAGGCCGCCGACGTCCGACCGGCCGGTGACCAGCTTGTCCCCGCCCCCCTTGACCTTGGCCTTGATCCGGAAGAGGAAGCTGCTCGACCCCTGGGGGTCGAGGTCCCAGACCAGGGTCCGCGCCCCGCCCCGGGCCGCCAGGTAGGCGAGGTTCACCGCCGTCGAGGTCTTCCCGACTCCGCCCTTGATGTTGTAGCTGGCGATGATCCGCGTCATCGGAACGAGTCCCGGATCAGCCTCCGCTGACCCGCCGCCGAGTAGACGGCGAAGCGCTCGGCGAACTCGGCCCGGGCCGCCCCGCCGTCGGCCTCGATTCGCTCGAGCACGACCCCGAGGGTGAGCAGGGCCGCCGGACCACCGTCGGCCGCGACCAGCTCGCCCCCGAGCGACCGCAGCATCGTCGCCTGGACCTCCCGGTCCTGGAACCGGCCGAGCGTCTCCTGGAGGGCCTTGAGCCGCCGGACCGTCGGCCGGACCGCCCCGGCCGGGTAGAGGCCGGCGAAGATCTCGAGGAGGTACCGGAGCTCCTTGCCCTGCTTGCGCAGATCGTGGAGATCCATGGCCGGGCTCCCGTCGTCGATCGACCGTCCCGCCCGGCTCATCTGCCGGTAGACCCGCCGGATCCGCTCGCCCACGACCATCCCCAGCAGCCTGTCTCCTCCGCCGTTGACCCCCGCCCTTCCGAGCTGGCCGAGGAACTCCGACCACCCGGCGAGGAGGCCGCGCGTCCGGTCGGACTCCAGCGCCCCGACCATCCTCCGGCGCTCGCGCTCCCGGCGGCGGTGGAGCAGGTCGCCCAGGGGGTCGAGCTCACGCGCCCGGTCCTCCGGGAGTTGAGCCCGCATCGCGGCGAGGTCGAGGACGAGCACGTCGAGGTCCCGGGCCGGGCCGGTCACCTGACCCAGCCACCGGAACTCCCGCCTAAACCGTCCGAGCGGCTCGGCCGGGAACTCCGAGGCCAGCTGGCGCTGGATCGACCGGGTCCGCCGGACGGCGACCCGGAGGTCGTGGAGGAACTCGCTGTCGACGTCGGCGACCACCCCGGGCAGCGTCAGCTCGATCGTCCGCAGCATCTCCCCCATGGCGACCACCGCTCCGGCCAGGGCCGGCCCGTCACCGGCCAGGCGGAGGTCGAGCCTGGTCGAGACCCCGCCCGGGATGCCGCCCCCGGCCCGGACCGCCTCGTCGTGGAGTGCGACCCCCGACTCCTCGAGGCCGAGCTCCCCCGAGAGCGTCCGGCGGACCCGGGCCAGGGCCCGGTCGTACCCCCGGACGCCGACCACGTGGAGGCGCGCCCGCAGCCGCACCTCGTCTCCCCCGCCGCCCAGCACCGCCGACTCGGCGCCGAGCACCAGCCGGACAACCGTCTTGACGTCGCCGTTCAGGACGCGCACCGCCCGCGCCCGGCCCCGGGTCCGCGCGACCGGGACGAGCGCCCGGACCTCGATGATCGGACCGATCAGGCTCCGGAGCGGCCCGTCCGGAAGGTCCCCGGCGAAAAGCCGCTCGCCCCACGCGGCCGGCCTGATCGCGGTCGCGAGCTCCCGGTAGCACGGCCCGGCACCCGCGACGAGGCGGCCGTCCTCCTCGATCAGCGCGAGCCCGGCGGCGTGGAGGCGCCCGTCGAAGGTGTCGTAGAACGTCCGCCGGGTCGGCTGGGACGGGTCGCTCGCGACGTCGAATCGCCCGGACAGCTCGGCCAGCGCGGCGTCGAGCCCGACCCCTTCGGACAGCAGATACTGGGTGGCGTCGGCAGCCATCGCGGCCGACGCAGTGTCCCACGATCGCCCGACGTCAACCGCTCACCGGCCCTCAGGCCCCGCCCGAGCTCGCCCCCCCCGACGCCGGCGGCGGCCCCGGCCGGCGGCCGAATCCGGCGGGCAGGAGCGACATGCACTTCGTCCGGGCCGCCGTGAACTGCGGGCTCGTGGTGTTGAGCTTCCCGGTGTTGAACACCGGACCCCGCCCGGTGGTGTTGGGCGCCGGGAGGGCGATCCCGTTCTGGCGCATGCACGTCGCGAACTTGGTCAGCGCCGTCCGCGTCGCCGGTGTCACCACCCGCGCCGCCCCCCCGCGACGGAGGTTCCCGCCCCCGCACTTGGCGAGCGCCGCCTGGAACTGCGCCTGGGTCACCCCGGCCGGGAGCCGGGGTCCGGCGCCGCCGGC
>JAXDHK010000232.1:0-9675 GCA_034664545.1 Solirubrobacteraceae bacterium | reverse complement strand
GCTCGAGGGCAAGTCGCTCCAGCTCCCGATCGGGAAGGTGACGCTCGAGAAGGCCCCGGAGGGAGGTCCCCGGGCGGTAATCGCCGGGATCCGACCCGAGGACTTCGAGGACGCCGCCGTGGCCCAGGAGCGCGGCCACCGGGGCACGACGTTCGCGGTCGAGATCGACGTCCTCGAATCCATGGGATCGGAGAGCTACGCCTACTTCAACGTCGAGGCCGAGCAGCTCGGCTCGCAGGAGCTGGCTGAGCTCGCCCAGGACTCGGGACGCTCCGAGGTGCCCGGCGGCGAGTCGGGCCAGGTGGTCGCGCGGATCGACGCGTCCAGCGACATCCGCCAGGGACGCCGGGCCAACCTCTGGTTCAACGCCAAGAAGCTCCACCTGTTCGACCCGGAGTCCGGCGCCGCGCTCGACGCCGCCTGAGGCCGCCGCCCCCCGGGAGGGCCTTCCCGGCCGGGGGTGGCGGTACGCTGGCCGGGTGGAGGGGCGCCCGCGAATCTCGACCTCCGGCGCCCGGCGGCCGGCCGCCTCCGCCCCCTAGACGGACGGCCGCTTGCGCCGCGTCGCCACCACCCGCTACGTCACGCCGCTGCGCGAGGGGGGCTCACTCCCGGGTCTCGTCGAGGCCGACGACGACGGGCTCTACGTGGTCAAGTTCCGGGGCGCCGGCCAGGGTCCGCGAGCACTGGTCGCCGAGGTGATCGTCGGGGAGCTCGCCCGCCGGCTCGGCCTCCGCGTCCCCGAGCTCGTCGAGGCCGAGGTCGATCCCGCCCTCGGCTGGGCCGAGCCCGACCCGGAGATCCAGGAGCTGATCGTGGGCAGCGCCGGCATCAACCTCGGGGTCGACTTCCTCCCCGGCGCCCTCACCTACTCGCCGGCGGCGGGTGTCCAGCCCGGGGCCGAGCTGGCGGCCGACGTCGTGTGGCTAGACGCGCTGACCACGAACGTCGACCGGACGGCGCGCAACCCGAACCTCCTCGTCTGGCACGGTCACGTCTGGCTGATCGACCACGGCGCCGCGCTCTACCTCCAGCACGCCGGCCTGCGCCCGGCCGAGCACGCCGACCGGCCCTTCCCGTCGATCGCCGAGCACGTGCTGCTCGGGCGCGCGGAGTCGATCCACGCCGCCGATGCCCGGCTGGCCGCGCGGGTCGACCGGGCGGGGCTTGAGGAGATCGTCGCCCTCGTCCCCTCCGACTGGCTGACCGACGATCCCGAGACCTACGTCGAATATCTGGCCCGGCGCCTCCAGGCGCCGCGCGGGTTCGTGGAGGAGGCGGAGCGTGCCCGGCTCGGGTCTTAGCCCCTACGCCTACGCGATCATCCGCATCGTCCCCCACATCGAACGGGGCGAGTGCGTCAACGCCGGCGTCCTGCTCTTCTGCCGCCAGCACGACTTCCTCCGGGCGCGGATCGCCCTCGACGAGCGGCGCCTGGCATCGCTGGCCCCGGACCTCGGGCTCGAGACGATCCGCCCGCACCTCGACGCGTTCGTCCGGATCGCCGCCGGCGATCCCGATGCCGGCCCGATCGCGGCCCTCCCGGCCTCTGAGCGCTTCGGCTGGCTGGTCGCTCCGGCGAGCACGACGATCCAGCCCTCGATCGTCCACACCGGGCTCTGCGCCGACCCCTCTAGTACGCTCGACCACCTGGTCGACGAGCTCGTCGGCTGACCCACATCGATGATCCGTCCCGGCGGCGCCGGCGCAACCCCATCATGAACAAGATCCTCGCCCTCCTCGGCGTGATCCTCATCCTCGTCACCGCGGCCGCCGCCCTCGGCCTCCTGGACGGCGGCGGGAGCTCGTCCGCGACGCCTCTCCTTGCCGCGGCGCCCGGATCACACCACGCCCGGGTCTCGATCGCCGGCTTCGCGTTCAAGCCCGGGAAGGTGACGGTGAAGGTCGGTGCCCGGGTCCGGTGGACCAACCTCGACTCGGCCCCCCACACGGCGACGGCCGACCACGGAGGCGGGTTCGACACGGGAACCCTCATGCTCCACCAGAGCAAGCTGGTGCGCTTCACGACGGCCGGCACCTACACCTACCACTGCGCCTTCCACCCGTTCATGACGGGGTCGGTGACGGTGAGGTGATGGACCGCTCGCTGCGCTGGCTGGCCGCCGTGCTGATCCTCGGGGTCGGTGTCGTCCACCTCCAGCAGTACCTCGACTTCATCAAGGACGTGCCGACCATCGGCGTGCTCTTCCTGCTCAACAGCTTCGCCGCCGGGGCGATCGGCGTGATGCTGGCCGGGCCCTTCCTCCTCCCGGGCGCGGTCGCCGGGATCGGACTGTCGATCGGCTCGCTGGTCTCGATCCTGATCGCCCGCTATGCCGGGACCGGCCTGTTCGACTACCGCGAGGCCAGCTGGCGCGGGCCGATCGTTATCGCCGTCGCCCTCGAGGTCGCCGCCGTCGTCCTCCTCCTCGCGGCGCTCCTCACCCAGCGCCGGGCGCGGACCTGAGCCACCGGTAGTCCTCGGGTCGCAGGCTCCGCGTCGCCCGGACGTACTCGGCCATGTGTCCCGGCCAGTTGTTGGTCACCCGGCCGTTCTCGGGCCGGACGTACCAGTTGCGGCAGCCGGTCCAGACGGATCGGCTCAGACGCCGCTGGAGCGCCTCGCCCGATGCTCGCTGGACCTCCGGGCGCACGTCGATCGCCACGCTGCCGGTCGCGGCCAACCGCCGTAGCGCGTCGATGACGAAGGCGACCTGTGCCTCGAGCATGACGATTATCGAGCCGACCCCGAGGTTGGTGTTCGGTCCGTAGAGGAGGAACATGTTCGGGAAGCCGGCGACCGTCAGTCCTAGGTGAGCGTCGGCCCCGCCGGCCCAGCCCTCCTCGAGCGACCGGCCCCCCGACCCGCGGACGTCGAGGGGGACGACGAACTCCTGGGCCCTGAAGCCCGTCCCGTAGATGATGCAGTCGACCTCGCGGAGTCGACCGTCCCTGGTCTCGATGCCATCGACCCGGATCCGCTCGACCGCCTCGGTCACCAGCTCGACGTTCGCCCGCTGGAGGGCCGGAAGGTAGTAGGACGAGAAGAGGATCCGCTTGCACCCGATCGGGTAGTCCGGCCACGCCCTCCGGCGAACCTCGGGATCCCGGAGCTGGCCGCGCATGAACGCCTTCGAGGCCGCGCTCAGCCCGGCGTGCAGCACCTTTCCCTCGGCCAGCGCCGCGATCCCGACTTCCATGACCGCCCGGGTCGCCGCCCGCCGCAGCCGCTGAAGGCCGGGCGCGTGCCGGATCGCCGCTCGCGTCAGCCCCCCGTAGCGCGGGTTCCGCCGGGGCAGCATCCACGGCGCCGAGCGTTGGAAGACGTGCAGGCGCTCGACCTCCCGGGCGATCTCCGGCACGAACTGGACGGCGCTGGCTCCGGTCCCGACCACGGCGACGCGCTTGCCCCGCAGGTCGTAGGAGTGATCCCATTCGGCCGAGTGGAAGCTCCTACCGGCGAACGCCTCGATCCCGGCGACAGGCGGCCACGCCGGCCGGTTGAGCTGGCCGCAGGCGAGGACGAGATGACGAGCTTCGATCGTCTCGCCGCGATCGGTCACCAGCCGCCACCCGAGGGCCCGGTCGTCGAAGTCGGCCCGCACGACCTCGGTCCCCAGCCGCAGCCGGTCGGAGATGCCGTACCGGGCCACGGTGGCCTCAAGATAGTCGCGGATCTCGGCTTGGGGAGAGCACGCCCGCGTCCAGTCCCGGCGCTGCTCGTAGGAGAACGAGTAGAGGCAGGACGGGACGTCGCAGGCCGCCCCGGGGTAGGTGTTCTGCCGCCACACGCCGCCGACGCCGTCGAAGCGGTCGAGCACGACGAAGTCGTCGATCCCCTCCCTGGCCAGGGCGATCGCCGTGGCGATGCCGCCGAATCCGGCCCCCACGATCGCCACCCTCATCCCCGCTACCCCCGTGAGGCGCGCAGGCGGGCGATCACGTCGTCGCTCCAGCTGTGGGTGCGCAGCAGGCGGTACCGGTCCCCGGCCACCCGCATGTACGCCTCGGCCTCGGTGCCCTCGCCGAGGAGGTCCGCTTCCCGGAGCAGGGCGACGACCGGCGCGTACTCGTCCTCGAACCAGGCGTCGGCCACCGCCTGGCGATCCATCAGGACCCCGCGATCCTGGATCAGGCGAAAGCCCCACGCCTCGACGCCCTCGGCCAGAACGGCGTATCCCCACGGATCGTTCAGGCAGATGCGCCGGGCCTGCTCGGGGGAGACGGGCACCCGCTCGAGGAAGAGCCGCTCGTGGGACTTCAGGGGGAGGTCGGCGACCGTCATCGCCTCGGACGCCGGCAACCTGGTCAGGATCTCGGTCACGTAGGCGTCGATCGTCGCGCGGCCGAGCGCCCGGGCGACCGAGACCCGGTGGTGACCGTCGCGAACGAAATGCAGTCCGCCGACCCGGTAGGCGGAGATCGGCGGCATCGCCGTCCCCCGGTGCTCGGCCTGGGCGATCGACTCCCACCGGGAGCGCACCCGCGAGGTCGTCGGACGGAACTCCCGATCGAAATCGGTCGTCCGGTCGACGGTGCCGACGATCGTCTCCAGCGGGATGCTCTCCAGACCGAGTGGACGTTCCCCGACCCGGCCGAGCGCGGCCACCACCTCCTCGAACGGGAGGATCATGCCGACGTCGTCGGGCGTCCGCCGGAGCCGCTGGCCGAGGCGGGAGAGGGCCTGGCGGCGACGTGCCCGCAGAAAGTCGTTCTGGGCGTCGGCGAGCGGAAAACCGGTATCGGGCGCCATCACTTCTCCCCACCATTCTGCCACGTCGATGGCACCGGGACGCCGACGGATCCCCCCGTGCGCGAGGAGCGGCGCCGTGCGACCTCAGACGTCGGCCGAGCGCTTCGCCTCCCGGCCCTGCGCTCCGGGCCGGCCCCGCCGAGCGTTCCCCAACCGAGTCAGGCCGGGATGACGGCCGCCCGGCCGCTCGGCGCCGGCGCGGGCGGTCCGGGGACGCTCCCGGACTCCGGTCCCGACGCCGCCAGCAGTCGCAGGATCTCGGCCTGGAGCTCGTGCACGTCCAGCGGCTTGGTCAGGTAGCCGTCGGCCCCCGCCGCGAGCAGCCTGGCCTGCTCGCCGAAGGTGGCGTCCGCCGTGAGGATCAGGACCGGCGTGCCCGCGGTGTCCGGCCTCGACCGGAGCGCCTCGAGCACATCTTCTCCGCCCAGGTCCGGCAGGTGCAGGTCGAGCAGGATCAGATCCGGCGGCCGTGACCGGGCGGCGTCGAGTCCTCCCCGTCCGGTGGCCGCCGTGCGCAAGCGCAGACCCGGGACGCGCGCGCAGACGGATTCCACCAGCGCGATGTTCGCCGGGTTGTCCTCGACGTAGAGGACGTCGCCGCTCGCGCCCGCCGGCATCGGTCCGATCGCGACGGCCACGCTGCTCCTGGGCGGCAGGTCGGCCGGCCCGGAGACGCTCAGCGGCAGCGTGAGGATGAACCGTGCCCCCGCCCCGGGCTGACTGTCGACCGCCAAGGATCCGGCCATCAACTCCGCCAGGTGACGCGCCAGGGCGAGGCCGAGTCCGGTGCCCTCCGCCGCGTGCTCGCCGATCCGCTCGAACGGCTCGAACATCCGGTCCTGATCGGAGGAGTCGATCCCCGGTCCCCCGTCGGCGACGACGATCGCCAGCGTCTCCCCCGCCCCGGGCTCGCAGTAGAGCCGCACCCAGCCGCCGGCGTGGTTGTACTTGATCGCGTTCGACAGCAGGTTGATGAAGATCTGTTGGAGCCTCTGGCGGTCGGCGAGCAGCCGCCAGGGTTCGCCGGCGCCGCGGTCGATCTCGACGGTGATGCCCCGCTCCCGTCCGAGCGGCCCGATCAGCGCTCCGACCTCCTCGAGCACCGGTCCCAGCGCCACCGGCTCGACCGAGACCGTCAACTTGCCCGACTCGATCCGAGCGATATCCAGGACCTCGTTGACCAAGCCGAGCAGATGCCGGCCCGCCTCCACGATGTGGTGGGCCGATTCGTGCTGCTCGGCGTCCAACTCGTCGAACTCGAGGAGCTGTCCGAAGCCGAGAATCGCATTCAGCGGCGTCCGCAGCTCGTGGCTCATGGCCGACAGGAACTGACTCTTGGCGTCGCTTGCCCGCTCGGCTTCGGCAACCGCCCGGCGCAGGTCGTGCTCGGCCTGGCGCAGTTCCCGGTCGCCGCGCTCGATCGAACCCGACAACTGCCAGACCACGCCGCCGATGCAGATGATCATCGCCACGATCAGCAGCCACGTGCCGACCTCGGCGCCGAACACCCCGGCTTGCTCGCCGGCGAGCCTGACCGAGCCCAGGGCGACCGGTAACACGAATGCGACCGGAAGCAGCCGGCGGACGGTCAATCCGCCCGACCCGGCCGAGAAGAACCGCCGCACCGACGCGCTGTCCGGCGACGCGCATCCACAGCCGACCGCCAGCACCACGAACGTGATCGCCGTCATCAACGCCATCCGCGCCTGCTGGCTGACGCCCGGGATCGCGGTCACCCCCATCCCGATGCCGATCAGCGCCAGGCCGGCGATCGCCGCGACGATGAGCGCCAGCACCGACGTCGGACACCACTTCCCGGCGCGCCTGCCGACCAGGACCAGGGCCAGACCGAGGGCCACGAAGCAGAACGCGGTGTTGGCCGCCATGCGATTCGGGCTCGACGTGTGGACCACCCCGAACGGCTCGTGAAAGAGCAGTTGGTCGATGCCCAGGTTGACGCCGAGCGTGTACTCGACCAGCGTCGCCGCCCCGATGGCCATCACCGCGGCCGCGCAGATCCTCGCGCCGGCCCGGCCGGGCTTCTCCAGCTGGCTCAGCCACAGACTCCATCCGGTCAGGCCCAACGCCACGGCCGTGTTCGTCTTCATCGAGACCTCCCGATGAAACGGAACGATCCGCTTCAGCGTCTCGTCACCCAGGATCCAGCCGAGCAGCACGACAGCGGCCACCGCCAGGGCAAACCAGGCGGTCCCGATCGACACCCGGCGCAGCGCGCGGCGCGAAACGACAAGCTCGGCAGCGGCGCCGTCACCATCGGCCGGCGGCGCCGGCGTGGCCATCACCGGCGGGAGCTACGCGGCACGGGCGCCGACCAGCCCGCCCACGCACTCGACCAACCGGCGCGGCATGACCGGCTTGACCAGATAGTCGTCGGCCCCCGCCGCGCGCGCCGCCGCTCGGTGCTCGTCGTCGTCGTGCCCGCTCATGACCACCACGATGATCCCCGCAAGGTCCGGCTTCCCCCGGAGGACTCGACAGGCCTCGACCCCCGAGAGCCGCGGCATCTCCCAGTCGAAGATGGCCACCGCCGGCCGGCGTGACATCGCCAGATCGATCCCCTCGGCGCCATCGGCCCCCTCGATCACCACGTAGCCGGCCCGCTCGAGCACCCGGCGGCACAGGAGCCGCATCACCCGATCGTCGTCCACCACCAGCACCGTCTCAGACATCAGCCGCGCTCTCGCCGTCGTTGGCCGGCCCCGGACCCGCGGCCGCTCAGGTTCTCTCGGCATTCCCGGGCGCCGGCTAAAGCGGCGGTCTCTCCCGCACCCGACGGTCGACGGCGACCACCCGCCGCGACAAGGCTGCGCCCGCGCTCGGCACCCTGGACTAGGCTCCCAGCGAATGAGGGCACGTGCGCTCCTGGCCGTTCCCGCCGGCGTCCTGGCCGTGGCCGTGGCCGCGGCCGGCTGCGGCGGATCGGGAACCCCGGCCAGCGTCCCGGCGCAGGGCCCCGGCGCCGGGGGCCCCGCCCTCGTCACCCCGACGCCCCTTCCCGGGCACAGCGTCCTCGCCCACCCGGGGTTCAGCATCGTCGCTCGGGCCCGGCACGGTCAGGTTCGGCTCTACCGCGGGCCGGGCTCCCCCCGGTCGTGGCGGGTCCAGCGCAGCCCGGACGCGAGGTTCCCCCTCGTGCTCCTGGTCAAGCAGGCCCGCCCCGGCTGGCTCCAGGTCTACCTGCCCGTTCGCCCCAACCAGAGCCTGGCCTGGATTCGCGACGCCGACGTGACCCTCCACTACGACCCCTACCGGGTGGTGGTCGACCTCCGACACCATCGCCTCACCGTCTGGCAGAGCGACCGAGCCCTCGACCACCAGCGGATCGGCGTCGGGTCGGTGGCCACCCCTACGCCGGGCGGCATCTACTACATCATCGAGCAGTTCCGACTGACCGATCCCGGCGGCCCGTTCGGGCCCTACGCGCTCGGCCTCTCGGCCTACTCGAACGTGCTCAAGAGCTTCGGGAGCGGACCCGGCCAGATCGCGCTCCACGGGACGAACGATCCCGGGGGGATCGGGTCGAACGTCAGCCACGGGTGCATCCACCTGCGCAACCCCGAGATCGCCCGTCTCGCCCACCTGCTCCCGCTCGGCACCCCCGTCCGGATCCTGGCCTGACGCAACCAGGCCCCACCGCCCCGGCCGGGCCCGGTTCTCAGCGCAGGATGCCCGTGTGCCCGATCGAGTAGCGGCCGGGCTGGGGCCAGACGCACAGACCGTGGGGACCGTTGCCGACCTTGATCCGGTGGAGCAGCCGCCCGGTCACGGCGGAGATCGCGTAGACCTCGCTGTTGTAGCGACCCGAGAGCCACAGCACCTGCCCGTCGGACGAGAGGCCCCCCATGTCCGGGGAGCCTCCCCCGGGCAGGTGCCACGTGCGGATCCGCCGGCGGGTCCTGAAGGACACGAGGCTGATCGATCCGGCCCCGCGATTGGACACGAAGAGCACTTTCGAGTCCCGGCTCGGGTAGAGGCCGTGGGCCCCGGCACCGGTCGCGACGAAGCCGATCTTCCGCATCCGGTGGGCATCGATCAGCCAGACCCCGCCCCGCGCCATGTCGGCCACGTAGAAGGTCCGTCCGTCGGGTGAGACCTTGACGTCCTGGGGCATCGCCCCCGCGGCGAGGTCGATCGTCTTGACCACCGCCTCCCGGGCCAGGTCGACGACGACGAGGCGACCGGCGAACTCGCACGACGCGACCGCGAAGCGCCCGTCGACCGTGTAGTCCATGTGGTCGATCCCGTCACACCCCGGCGTCGAGAGCACGTGGTGGAGGCGCATCGTCCCCGCCGCCCGGAAGTCGAGCTCCTTGTGGGCCTCGGCCACGACGATGGCGAACCGCCCGTCGGGGGTGAAGTAGAGGTTGTACGGGTCGAGCACCGGGATCGGCGCCCCGGGGAGGCCGGTCCGGGGATCGATCGGCGTCAGGCTGTTGCCGTAGTCGTTGGTCACGTACAGGGTCCGGAGGTCCCACGACGGCGTCACGTGCTGGGGCAGCGCACCCACCCGGAAGTGCCCGACGATCCGGAAGGTCCGTTGGGAGATCACGTCGACCGTGTTCGACTGGCTGTTGGGGACGTAGACCAGGGCCGGGTCGCTCCGCACGGCCGGGGCGAGCCGGCCTGGGCGGTCGGCGGCGTAGATGTCGACCGGGCTCAGCGGCCGCGGGATCTTCCCGGGCCGAAGCGCGCCGGCCGTCGACCCCGGCGAGGCTCCCGGTCCGGAGCCCCCGGATGAGCCGCCACCGCCGCAGGCGCCGAGGGCGAGGGCGAGGAGGACGGCGCCGACGCCGCGCCTGATCCTGCCCGGAGCGGCGGTCGACCTCACCGGCCCATCCTCCGGCCCGGACGCTGAACAATTCCTGAACGGCCGGCCCGCCGGGACGGCCCCAGGGGGCAAA